>JADLEA010000178.1 GCA_020846365.1 Bacteroidota bacterium | reverse complement strand
TCCATGGCGGTTTGTTTCGAGAGCAGGCGGAAGATCAGCGCGCGGTGGTTCGAGGAGATGTCGTTGATGACTTCCACGATGTCCGGCACGAGCATTTCGTTCAAAACCGCTTGCAGACCTGCAAAGTCGCGCTTGGTGATGAACGCTTCGAGTTCAGGTTGGATGATTTTGCCGATCATATGCTCACCGTGCTTGTACAGCGTGCGTTGCCCGACCGATGCCGTTCCAACAGTTCTTGAACGCTTCAACGTGTCGTTCCTGAGTGGAGGGCGCACGTGAAGAGGGCCTCGCAAACTGGAATCGACAGGGCAAGATCGGGGAGCCAATCGGAAAAAGCAAGGCAAGGAATAGCGCGCGGCAATTGACAATAAATAGTCCATTGTGTATATTTGATTGATATTCCGCGATAGCTCAATGGTAGAGCATGCGGCTGTTAACCGCAGGGTTGCAGGTTCGAGTCCTGCTCGCGGAGCCAAGGGAACCCGATGTGCGAATCATCGGGTTTCCTTTTTTTGTGTTCTCCCCTGTCTTCGTTATCCCCCCGGTTGCCACGAATTTGTCGTTCGAGTTCTCCCTCTCGCTTGAAGAATGAGATGACGTTGAGCGCCGAAACTCGACCCGCAATTCATTACGGTCCACACCGTGTAATCGGTGTCGCTCAGCATGAACAGCGGGGCGTCGATGATGTTTTGAGGTAGTCGAACATCGGGTGGAGTCCTTTCGTGGTGAAGTCGATCTCTTGATGTCAAAGAGCAGCCGTACTCCCGCAGCAACGGTAGCCCATCGCATACTTACAATCCACGAATCCGATTGGCAACCGAGCTGGAAGGTGCCCTTCGGAAAAACCAAACGATGGCCAGGGCAGCGCGCTGAATTCCGGCAGGAAAAGTCAACATTCAAACGCGGGCGTCTTGCCTTTCTGCCAGTTTCGTCTATAATATCTTATGTTGCGAAGCGGAGAACATGGCCCGCTGGCTTGACACCCTTGCCGCCGAGAGATATGGCAGCTGATATCTTCACCCATCCCGCGAACGGGATGATCTCATGAGGTTGGAGCAATGTACTCAACCCACGCATCATTTGCGATCGTCTTGTTGCTTGCGGCGCTCTCCCCCGCCCTGAGTGAGACGGCGATCGACATCGTTCGCAAGGCAGACGACAACATGCGAGGGACATCCAGTTATGCTGAAATGACCATGACCATCGTTAGACCCGAATGGTCGCGCTCGGTGGCCATGAAATCCTGGAGCCTCAAGAATGCATTCGGGCTTGTCTTGATCACGGCCCCTGAACGGGACCGTGGAACGGTCACTCTCAAACGAAGGAACGAAGTCTGGAACTGGCTTCCTGCCATCGAGCGCGTCATTAAGATCCCTCCCTCCATGATGCTGCAGTCGTGGCTCGGATCCGATTTTACCAACGACGATCTCGTCAAGGAGTCCTCTATCGTCGATGATTACACGCACACCCTTACCGGAGATTCTACCATTGGCGGTCGTTCTTGCCACAGGATTACGTTGGTTCCGAAGGAAAACGCGGCTGTCGTCTGGGGAAAAGTAGTCCTTTTCATTTCGAAGGAAGGCTATTTCGAACTCCGGAGCGAAATGTACGACGAAGACGGGGTGATTGCGAAGATCCTCACCGCCGATCAGGTCAAGAAGATCGGAACTCGGACACTGCCCACGCACTGGGAGATGCAGCCCGCTGACAAGCCAGATCAAAAGACGATTCTGGAATACAAGCTCTGGAGGTTTGACATTCCGCTCGACGAATCGTTCTTTTCCCTACAGAACATGCGCCGCATTCGATAATTCACTGTTACCATAGTGCATACAATGCTCTATCTCCAACTCGCGTGGCGCAATCTCTGGCGGAACAAGCGGCGAACCATAATCTCCGCCGCATCGGTGTTCCTCGCGGTCTTTCTGGCACTTCTCACCCGCTCGATGCAGCTCGGTTCGTACAACTTCATGATCGAGAACGTCGTGCGCCTCAGCACGGGATACATGCAGATCCATCAGACGGGATACTGGAACACGAAATCGATCGACCTCGCATTGCCGGATGATCCGGCAATGCGTACTCGCCTCATGCAGATGGAGCACGTCACCCAGGTCATTCCCCGTCTCCAATCATTTGCCCTGGCTGCCTCCAACCAGGCCACGCGCGGGGCAATGATTCAGGGAATCAATCCTGGCTTGGAAGATCGGTTGAATTCCCTTTCGGGAAAGATCTCGGCGGGAAGTTATCTGGAGGATGCCGACTCGTCCGCGCTCGTTGCCGATGGACTTGCCCGTTACCTCGGATTGGGAGTCGGCGACACGGTCGTCCTGTACGGGATGGGATATCACGGCACCACGGCGGCCGGACAGTTTCCGATCCGGGGCATTGTCCGTTTTTCCCTGCCGGAAATGAATGCCTCCTTTGTCTATCTCTCCCTCCACCAGGCACAGACATTCCTCGAGATGCCGCGGCTGATAAACTCTCTCTCTGTCATGATTGACCTCCCGCGGCACCAGACCGCTGCTTACGAGGCGGTGAGCGGGGCCTTCGGCCGGAACTACGAGGTATTGAGCTGGCAGCAGATGATGCCCGAAGTTGTCCAGGGAATCGCGGTGGACAACGCCGGCGGCATTATCATGATCGCCATCCTTTATGTGGTGGTCGGGTTCGGCATCTTCGGGACCGTCATGATGATGACCCTGGAACGCCGCAGGGAGTTCGGCGTCCTGTCGGCCCTCGGAATGAAGCGAGGTAAAATAACCCTCATGGTCCTTGCTGAATCGGTCCTCCTTTCCATCCTCGGGGTAGTTTCCGGTACGATTGCGGCATTCCCGCTGATGCTCTATTTCGCCAATTCTCCGTTCCGGCTGAGTGGCGAGGCTGCCGAGGCAATGCTCAAGCTCGGACTCGAACCGCTTCTCCCTCTATCAGTTCAACCGTCGATTTTCATCTCACAGACGCTCACCGTGCTCGCAATTGCCATGGTGAGCACAGTGTACCCGGCTCTGGTCCTGCGTCGCCTCGAGCCCGTACAAGCTATGCACACTTGACACATGGTGAGAAGCTATGCTCTTTCAGATCGCCTGGCGAAACGTCCTGCGAAATAAGAAGCGCAGTCTTATCATCATTGCGGCCATCACGTGCGGCCTCTGGGCGGGACTGGTAGCTTCCTCTGTCACACTGGGGTTCAGCTACGAAACGGTGAAGTCAGCGCTCGAGACACGTCTGTCCCACATCCAGATCCATCAGCGGGATTTCAGCGAGAGCCACGCCTTGCGGGATACCATCCCCGGGGGCATCGCTCTGATCGAGAGGATCAGGCGGCTACAAGGCATACGTGCCGTCTCCGGCAGGCTCCTTGCCGAGGGGATGGCCTCCACTGCTGAGACCGCTACGGGAATCCTGATAGCAGGGATAGATTCCGATGAAGAACGAAGGGTGACGACCATCGGGCAAGCGCTGATTGAAGGGACGTACGCAACCGGATCGAAGCGACACGCCTGTGTCATCGGAGAGGAGCTTGCCGAGAAACTTGCCGCGCGCGTGGGTTCAAAGATCGTCGTCACGACACAGGACATCCGGGGCAATCTCGTGGGAGGCAGCTTCCGGGTTGCAGGCATTTTCCGGACTGACTCTACCCCCTTTGACGGTTCAAATGTTTTCGTTAACCGGCGTGAGATTGCCCGGCTCCTTGGCATGGAGGACCGGATTCACGAGATTGCGATTCTCCTTGACAACGCCGGGCAGCTGGAATCGTCCGCCTCGGACATTCGCCGACTTGCCCCGGGACCGAAGACGGAGACCTGGACGGAACTCGCCCCGGAGCTCCGGTACATCAGCGAGTACACAGAAGTCTACCTGAACCTCTTTTTGTATGTCATCGTTTTCGCACTCCTGTTTGGAATCATGAACACCATGCTGATGTCGGTGCTGGACCGGATCCGTGAATTCGGTGTGTTGACGGCGGTGGGAATGAAAGGACGGAAGATCTTTACCATGATCATGCTGGAGTCGGTGATTCTCTCCGCACTCGGTGCAATTGTAGGCATGGTCGCGGGATGGGGAACCGTGGAGCATCTGAAACGAACCGGGATCAATCTGGCGACATTCGGCGAAGGCCTCCGCCAGTGGGGTTATGCGGAGATCTCCTATCCCATTCTTCCGCTTTCGATGTTCGAACAGGTCATCGTTTCCATCGTTGTCGCAGCGGTGATCGGGGCCGTCTACCCCGCGTGGAAGGCCATCCGGCTCGATCCTGCGATGGCGCTACGAACGTACTGAATCTCTCTGGAGGCTGCCGGTGGCGATCATTGAACTTCGCCAAGTCGAAAAGATTTACGACTCGGGTGCGGTTCCTGTGCACGCACTGAGGGGGGTATCGCTCGATGTGGAGCCAGGGGAATTCACCGTTGTCGTGGGTCCGTCCGGATCCGGCAAGACGACTTTGCTCAATCTCATCGGCGGCCTGGACAGGCCGACCTCAGGCACCGTGCGCCTCGATGGAACTGATCTCGCCGCGCTTAGCCGGAGCGCTCTCGTCGAATTTCGATTGCATCACATCGGATTCGTGTTTCAGGCGTACAATCTCATTCCTGTCTTGACTGCAGAAGAAAATGTGGAATTTGTTATGCTCCTCCAGGGAAGGCCTAAGGAAACGCGCCGGAAGACCGTTCACGAGTTGTTGAAAGCAGTCGGGTTGGAGGAGAAAATGTCGAACCGGGTATCGGAGCTCTCAGGCGGACAACAGCAGCGGGTTGCAGTGGCTCGGGCACTGGCATCGGGACCTTCATACGTCCTTGCTGACGAACCGACGGCAAACCTGGATACCGAAGCCGCCGGGACGCTGTTGAACATCATGGAATCGTTGAACAATGAAAGGAAGACCACGTTTGTGTTCTCAACTCATGACTCCCGCGTTGTCGAGAGAGCGCGGCGGGTCGTCCGTCTGGTCGACGGCCGGGTGAGCGAGGATACCACCCACCGTCCTGCATAGGAAGAGCACTGCGTTGCCATGAGGCAGCTCCTGAGTATTGTGACGTTCTTCTTCGTGGTGGGAGCGACCAATGCGCAGGACATTGCTATTCAGGGCTATGTGAAGGATCTGGCGGGATGGGTGGATCAACGGCCGACGATGGGCACTCTCACCCTCGGACATATCCACAACACGTTTCAGAATCGGCTTACCACTCGATACTATCCTTCTTCAACGTTGACACTCGCATGCGATCTCCGAACCCGAATGATATACCAACGGGAGTTCAATGCGGGTGGAATGTTCACCTCTGCTCTTCAGGGGGCCAGCGAACTTCTTGACCTCAATGCTGTTCTTATTGACCGGGATGATGCTGTCCTGGTGAGTCAAGTGGACCGCCTCTCCGTTGATTGGATACTGGGTCCTCTGCAGCTCACCGTAGGCCGACAGCGGATAGCCTGGGGAACGAATCTGGTCTGGAATCCGACTGATCTTTTCAACCCCTTTTCTGTCCTCGACTTCGATTACGAGGAGCGTCCCGGCGTTGATGGCTTTCGTGCACAGATCTTTACCGGTCCGACATCAAAGATCGAACTCGCTGTTGCCCCTGGAAAAACGTCAAGGAATCGAGCCGTGATGGCGCTGGTCCACGTGAATTCCTGGAGCTATGATTTCAACATGATGGGAGGGGTGTTCCAGGAGGGATACGTACTTGGCTTCAGCTGGGCAGGTCAGGTGCTGGACGCCGGTTTTCGCGGGGAGGTTCGTTGGACCGGGAATCAGCATTCCGCCGATCCCACAACGCTCTCCGATGCAAGACAATCCTACTTCATAGCAACCCTTTCCGGCGACTACACGTTTGCGAACAGCCTCTATCTCCACACAGAAGTCCTCTTCAACGGCAATGGCGTAAGCGAAGACGCCGGACCTCGCTGGGCTGTTGCTTTGAGCCGCGGGCTACTCTCTCCAGCACGATGGTCGGTGTACCAGGAGGTCTCCGGGAACATTTCGGCACTGGTCCGGCTCTCGATGTTCGGATTGATCAATCCCGAAGATGATTCGTTTGTCCTGGTGCCGTCGCTGACCTGGTCAGTGGCGACTAACTGGGATATATTGGTTATTGCGCTGATTCCTGCCGGGCAGACGCGCACAGAATTCGGCGGCATGGGGTCGGGAGCCTACGCTCGGGTCAAGTGGTCTTTCTAGCATATTGGGCGGATTCCGTCGGGAATAGCAGAGGCGATATGTCTGCTGATGTGCTTCGTAGTCGATCCCAGGGCTGGGCAGTGGCTTTCGTGGCCGGAGTTGTACAATGCCTGCATGCACGAGACACCTGTGAGCTTCCTCGTTGAGAGCCAGTTTTGTGGCAAACGGTGGTTGGCCATGCAAATGAGCCGCTGGCCATGCACCAAGTTGTGGATTTCGACAAGAACAAAGTTCGAGTTTTCAAGCCTCTCACGGAGCAAACACTCTGAAGACCCGAGACACCAGATGATGGTCCATCGGGTCTTTGTGTGTTTGGACCATTCTGGATGCCCATGACCGACCTGAATAGCCATGGATCGCAAATGACCGCGATCCCCGCCACGGGTTCGAGAAAGCTACTCTGCAATACATCCGCCAATTCTTTCTCATGTACAATCTTCACAAGGCCGGGAAGACACGGAGGGTATATGATCACACCTGATGGCTGGGGTTCGGGCGGTTTGTCCGGCCCCATCGTTCTCATACGCCTGCTCGTTGGGGCAGTGTTCCTGTCAGAAGGAATCCAGAAGTTCCTTTTCCCGGACACCCTGGGAGTCGGACGCTTCGTCAAAATCGGGATTCCGTTTCCGGAAATCAGCGCACCATTCGTCGGCGGGGTGGAAATCGTGTGCGGTATGTTCATTCTCGTCGGACTCTTTACAGGACTCGCAGCGATCCCTCTGATTATCAACATGATAGTGGCCATCGCCACTACGAAAATCCCTATCCTGATCGAAAAGGGCTTCTGGGCCATGGCGCACGAGTCCCGTACGGATTGGTCGATGCTCCTCGGCGCGATCTTCCTCCTGCTGGTGGGTGGGGGGCGTTGGGGAATGGACACTCTGCTCTCAAAAAGGAAGACATCGGCAAACGTTATGCCGGGCCGGACGTGAAAGAACTGCTGGTGCTGTTCCTGCGACTGGGAGTGACGGCCTTCGGCGGCCCGGCGGCACACATTGCCATGATGGAAGAAGAGGTGGTCAGGCGAAGAAAGTGGATCACCCCCCAGCATTTCCTCGACCTCCTGAGCGCCACCAATCT
>JADLEA010000177.1 GCA_020846365.1 Bacteroidota bacterium | reverse complement strand
CCCATCCAGGGGACCGATGGATTCAACTGGGGTTCTGCCTACGGGCTGTCCGTGGATGGGCGGGAGCGCGTGCGTCAGCGGGATCCTGAAGGGGCGCTTGTCTCGTATCGCGCCGCGTTGGAGGTTGACTCCACGTTTCTTCCTGCGCTTGCGGGCGCGGCCGAACTCCACATCCGCAAGGTGGAGTACGATTCTGCCCTTATCTATGCGAAGCGAGGGCTCGCCATTGATGCCTATGATCCCGAAACAAACTATGTGTACGGGCTCGTGCAAAGACACAGGGGGAAGCGTTTCGATGCCATGGATGGTTTTGGAATCGCTTCACGTTCCGTGACGTACCGGACCGCCGCCCTTGTGCAACTCGCAGAGATGGCCATAGTGGACAATCAATGGGCGAATGCGGCGGAATACGCCCTGCGTGCATCGCAAACGGATGCGGCCAACATACCGTCGCTCCAGCTCCTGTCGATCCTCGCACGGCGAGCAGGAGACACTGCGTCTGCGGTTGAGCACCTTCGAAGAATCGATGTCCTTGATCCTTTGAGTCATTTCGCGCGCTTTGAGCGCTACAGACTGTCCCCGACGGAACAGAACCGGAATGCCTTCACCTCGTTTGTGCGGAATGAACTGCCACACGAGTCGTATCTGGAGCTTGCATCGCTCTACGTGAGATTGAACCTGCTTGGAGATGGGCGCGAGGTGCTTCTCCTGGCTCCGAAGCAACCGATGGTGGACTTGTGGCTGGGGTACATTGCTGACCGAATGGGGCGTCCGGAAGAATCCAAACAGTATGTCGAACGAGCTGTGGCCGCAAGTCCGGCATTTGCTTTTCCGCATCGATGGGAAGACCTGGAGGTATTGCGCTGGGCTCGCGGAAGGGTGCAACACTGGAAGATCAGCTATTATCTTGCACTGCTGTCGTGGAGTCTTGGACGATCCCGGGATGCCGAGGTTTATTTCGCAGAATGCGGAGAGAGTCCCGACTTCGCGCCTTTCTACCTCACGCGTGCGGGATTCCGGGCGGATCGGCCGGAGTTGGCGCTTGCGGACTACAGGCGTGCGCGTGCCGTTGGACCTGATGAGTGGCGAACCTACAATGCACTTGCCACGTTCTGCATCGATCGGGGTGAGCATAGAGAAGCACTCAAAGTCTGTGTGGAGGCGGTGGAGCGGTTTCCGCAATCGTATGTGCTTACGTTCCTCCTTGCGCGCGCTCTGCTCATGAACGGTCAGCACCGGCAGAGTCTTGCCATTCTGGACACTCTTTCCATTCTCCCGTTTGAAGGGGCGCGCTTCGGGCGGGATGCATATCGCCAGGCCTGCCTGATTGGCGCTCTGGACACGTTGCGGGGGAGACACATGGATGCGGCGCTTGCCCTTATTGCCAGAGCGCGTCTATGGCCGGAGCGTCTTGGGGCTGGGCGGCCTTATGACGTCGATGAACGGTTTGAGGACTTCCTGGAGTACCGGATTTTCAGGGCTAAGGGAGACGAGCAGAGAGCAAGGCGGTCGCTGGAACGTGTGGCCGAGTATAGCAGAATTCACGCGGATGCGAACTCCCCGTCCAATCTCATAGGTGCGTTGGCATTGCGCGATGCCGGCAGGTTTGCCGAAGGGCGGGACCTTCTTGTGCGATGGGCGGAGCGTGAGCCGGCGGACGACTTTGTGCGCTGGGCCAGGGAGGTGTTCGAGGGTCGTGGAGCGCAGGCGGTAGGGCTTCTCCGCAACATGCGTGCGAGGTTCTGGCACGGAACCGCGCGCGATAAGGAGGCCGGGCTTGTGGCGACGCTGGTGGTGGAAATGCGCTAGCCCGGGAGAGCGCAGTTGACAGTGCGCCTCGCATTGGCTATACTTGGATACAACTGGGGGAATCTGATACCGCGTCACGTCAGTGTCGCCACATTCCTGCCAGGGGGTCTTCGCAGATGTCTAACGCGAATGAGGGGTGCGACATGACATTACCGATTACCTTCCGCAATACCAGTGCGTATATTCTCTGCCTTCTGATTCTAGCCGGTTTCTCCGGCGGATACGCACAAGATCTCAGGAGTGTCGAGACTCGGGCAGACTACGTTTTGATAACCTCTGCGGATTACCGGGCTCAGGCAGAACGCCTCGCTTCCTTTCGGGAGACAAACGACGGCTTTGCCTCCATGGTAGTGGTTCTCGATTCGATCTTTGCGCAGTTCACCACAACCCCATCGGCCGATTCGTCGATGAAGGAGTTCATAGCGTACGCGCTCGACTTCTGGCAGGATCCCAAACCTCAGTACTTCGTGTTGCTAGGGAACGTGAACGCAGTGCCGACTCACGTCGAACCAGAATACCCCTGGCCTCCCGGGATTTCTCACCGCGATAGTATCTGTATCGATCACTGGTTTGTGGAGGGCGAGTCCGGTATTTCCGGCTCCGCAGTAGCTCGCGCGGTATTGGGCCGGCTTCCTGCATGGGACTCGACGAGCCTGGCGGTCATGGTTGACAAGGTCATCACGTATGAGAATCTGGAACCGGAGGCCTGGTGGGGCAGGAGCGTCGGGCTTGTGGACAGCGCTGACCATCATGCCTTCGAGGCCGATATGGAGGCGCTACAGGGGGGGCTTGCGGCCATCTGGACCGACACATTGACGGTGCACATGGACCCGTCGTCACCGATGTATCAGGGTCCAGCGAGCTTCCTGGATATTGTGAACGAGGGAGTGGCAATGCTGGTCTACCACGGCCATGCGAACGCATACACACTGTCCGCGGCGCGCTATTTTACTACCTGGTCGGTGGACGCTCTTCGGAATGGAGATCGGCTTCCCGTCTGTGTACTCGGGGGGTGTGGCCTGTCGTTTGATCCACGAGATACAATCTCTATTCCGGTGCATCTCCTCGAGCAGCCCGGTGCGGGTGCCATCGCATGCGTTGCGTCTTCAGGACTCACGTTTGAGTCCTCAGTTCACGAAGTCTTCAAGCAACTCTTTCGCCTCCTTGCGGTCAATACGGAGTACACCGCCGGACAGGCGTTTCGTGCCGCAAAGAATGCGAGGCCTGATGCGATCTTGCGAAGGCTCGGCTTTTTGGGGGATCCCGCAATCCACATCAAACGTCCCGCTGGGACGGCTCCGGTGATTGCGAGCGAGGGACTTCCACGCAGCATTTCACTGGATCAGAACTATCCCAATCCATTCAACCCGACAACCACGATCCCTTATTCTCTCATTTCCCGGTCCCATGCGACGCTCATCGTCTACAACACACTCGGGCAACAGGTCGCAATCCTGGAAAACGGCGAGAGGGAGGCCGGCTACCATGCAGTGAGATTCGATGCATCCGGTCTTTCGAGCGGGATGTATTTCTACCGGTTGCATGTTCGTGCACTTGACGGTTCGGGATTGGGGATCACCGGCGACGGATCGCGTGAGTTCGTTCAGGTCCGGAAACTCATGGTGTTGCGCTAAGGATCAATCACCCGTGCCCAGAACTCGGCTTGACTTACCTGACCGGTTTCTCTTCTCAACCGACGTGGCTCTGCGTGTTTCCGACATCAACTACGGCGGGCACCTTGGCAATGATGCGGTCCTTGCGCTTGCGCAGGAGGCGCGCATGCGCTTCTTGAAGTCGCATGGCTGGTCGGAACAGGATGTGTCCGGTGTGGGGATGATCATGACCGATGCTGTCGTGGTGTATCGCTCGGAGGCATTCTACGGTGATGTGCTCAGCATCGACGTCGCTGTGGCAGACCTGCAACAGCTCGGCTGCGATTTTCTCTTCCGGATGGTGAACAAGGCATCCGGGAAGGAGGTCGCCCGTGTGAAGACCGGCATTGTGTTCTTCGACTATGCCACCCGCAAACCGGCGCCGATGCCGGAGGCATTCCGGGCCGTGTGTACGCAGTGAGTTAGCAGGGATGCACCCTCGATTGTCCCATTGACTTCCCCGCTTCATCTCCGTATTATCTGAAATACCAATCCGCCCGTCCCCGGAATTCCAGATTCTCATACCTAATCCGAAATCCATACCATGACAAATCTCGGCCTTCTCAGTATTCTCCCTCCTGTCATAGCCCTTGCACTGGCTCTCTGGAAAAAGAAAATCATACCGGCTCTTCTGGTCGGCGGACTGCTCTCAGCCCTGCTGTTGGCGCCGTCAAAATGGAGCTTTGTCGTGGACTACCTCGAGCGGGTGATCAAGGTGACCGGTGACCGGGGAAACCTGCAGCTGATATTGTTCGGTATTCTGGTCGGAGGGTTGATCAAGCTGATGGAGAATTCGGGAGGCTTCAAGGGGATGATCCGGTTGCTCGAGTCTCTGAACATCCGCACCAGAAGACCGGTGTACTTCCTGACCTGGGCCATCGGCCTTCTGATGATCCTGGAGAATTACTCCAACATCATGGTGAATGGAACGACCGTCGGCAGCCTGTACGACAAGATCGGCGTCTCAAGGGCCAAGCTGTCCTATTTTCTCCATTCCATCAGTATCAACTGGATTGCCACGATCGTGTTCAACAGCTGGGGAGCTTTTTATATGACCCTGCTGGCAGGACAAGGTATTGCGGATCCTTTCCGCGTTGTCGTCAGCGCCATGGCCATGAACTTCTACTGCATCATCAGTCTGATCGTGATCATTCTCACGATGACCTTCGGTTGGAACATCGGTCCGGTGAAGAAATACGAAGCGGCGGCGAAGAAGCGCGTCACGGATGACCCGCAACCGGGGGTGACAAGTGAGGAGCATCTCGCCGACGGCCAGCCATCAGCCCTTGCCAGCCTGCTGGTCATCGTCCCCGTGGTTGTGCTGGTCGCCACCATGTTGATCGCCCTTGCCGTCACCGGAGGCGGTTCGATGTTGCAGGGGGACGGCACCGCCTCCGTGTTCTATGCTGTGCTCGCATCGATCGCGGTGCTCGCGCTCATGGTGCAATTCAGACCGAAAGCCGAACGGCCGGAGATCGAGAAATCTGTGTACACAGGCATGGGGGAGTTTCTGGAAGTGGGAATACTGCTTGCGCTTGCCCTTGCGCTGGGGAGCCTCTGCAAGGAAATGGGGACCGGACACTACATCGCCGGCCTGGCTTCAGGGAATGTCCCCCCTTTCATGATGCCGCTGATCTTCTTCTTTGTGAGCTGTCTGATCTCTTTTGCCACCGGCACGTCCTACGGCACCTTCAGCATCATGGTCCCTCTCGCCGTTCCCGTTGCCGAGGCCATGGGTATCCCCCTGCCCCTGATGTTTGCGGCGTGCATCTCCGGCGGCGTATTCGGCGACAACACCTCGCCTTTCTCGGACACCTCGGTGATCACGGCCATCTCGGCCAAGACCGGTGTCGTTGAGCACGTGGAAGCACAACTCCCGTATGCGCTGATTTCGGCAAGCATTGCCGGCGTGCTGTTCGTCGTGGCGGGATTGATGATGTAAGTTGCTCTGCGGAAACCGGGGGTAGAGCCACGGCCTGCAATGCGAGAATTTCTTACCTTTCCTGGAGGGAAGCTGCGGGCGCTTGGGCCTCTGGCGACAATACTCCGTAAACCCACAACAGGTGACCTGCCTGCGCAAACCTGAACGCCATTCTCCCGGACAGACTCGATACCGTCTTCATGAAAAAGGGGGTGTGCGCATCACAGTTGAACAATGACCGGCGCATCATATGACACTTATCGCGGTTGAGGTCCTCATTATTCTGAGCCTGGTGCTCATCAACGGCGTCTGTGCGTTGGCGGAGATTGCCGTTGTGGCAAGTCGCCGGGCGAGGCTGCAACGACTGGCCGATCAGGGGAATCGGCGGGCAAAGAGTGCGCTACACCTCTCCGAGT
>JADLEA010000176.1 GCA_020846365.1 Bacteroidota bacterium | reverse complement strand
TGTCGCTCTGTTCCACGACGTGCTCGTGGTGCTCGGACTGATTTCGATCTTCGACGGCGTGTTCAATCTTGAAATCTCCCAGAATATGATCGCCGCCTTCCTTACGCTGGTCGGCCTCTCGGTCAACGATACGGTCGTCATTTTCGACCGCATCAGAGAAAACCAGAAGATCTTCCGAAGCATGCCCCTGTATGAGCTGATCAACAAGAGCCTGAATGAGACTCTCAGCCGGACCATCATCACCTCGGGGACTATCTTCATCGTCCTTATGGTCCTGTTGGTATTCGGTGGTGAAGTGAACCGGGGCTTTGCCTTTGCCCTGACCGTCGGTATCATCACGGGCACGTATTCCTCCATGTACCTGGCCAGCGCCACGGTCGTTGAGTGGGCTGCCCGGACCAAGAAAAAAGCTGAACTCATCGACTGAGCGGACGGGTCCTTTTACAGGGAGACCACGATGAAGTACACCATGAGCCAAAGCGGCGCCGTGACGGTCATCCACCTGGACGGCAATCTGATGGGCGGTCCCGACGCCACAACATTGAACGGCAAGCTCCATGAGCTCGTTGATGCCGGAACAAAGCGAGTCGTGCTGGACCTGAAGGGAGTGGAGTTCATCAACAGCTCAGGTCTCGGCCTGCTTATCGGCGGCGCAAGTCTGATGAAGAATGCCGGGGGCGCATTGAAACTCGCGAATACCTCCGAGAAGATCTCTGCGCTCATCAAGATCACCCGGCTCGGCCCGATCTTCGATACCTATGCCTCCGTGCAGGAGGCCGTGCAGAGCTTCAAGAACTAGAAGAGTCTCGCCGATCCGTCTCCGGCCCTCCTCGCTGCCAGGGCCGGAATTTTTTTGTGCAGGCAATCGCCGGCCGTCCCTCTACCCTACGGTAAACGCATATGCCAGTCCAGATCATCCTCGGCGCCCAATGGGGCGATGAAGGCAAAGGCAAAGTGGTCGATATGCTCTCCGAGCACGCCGACATCGTGGCCCGCTACCAGGGAGGCGCCAATGCCGGTCATACGGTATGCATCGGCGACAAGCAGTACGTCCTCCATCTCCTCCCCTCCGGCATGTTCCACGAACAGTGCACGTGCGTCATCGGCAACGGCGTGGTCATCGACCCCACCGCCCTCATCAGCGAGATCCGCCAGCTGGAGGAAGCCGGCATCCGGGTGCGCGGCCGCCTGCTCATCAGCCACAACGCACACCTGATCATGCCGTACCATAAACAGCTGGACGTGATCCGGGAGCAGACCAGCGCGCGGATAGGCACCACGGGCCGCGGGATCGGACCGGCATACATCGACAAGTTCATGCGCTCCGGTATCCGCATCGTGGACCTGCTCGACCGCGAGACCTTCGCCAACAAGCTGAAACGCAACATCGAAGAGAAGAACCAGATTCTCACGCGCGTCTATGGCGAAACCCGGATCGACGTGGATGCGCTCATCAGCGAATACCAGGAATTCGACAAGTCCATCGACGAATACATCACCGACACATCCCTCTACCTCCATCAGGCACTTCAACAGGGAAAACGCGTTATCGCGGAGGGGGCACAGGGAGCCCTTCTGGACGTCGATCACGGCACGTACCCCTTCGTCACCTCTTCCAATCCCACCTCGGGCGGCGCCTGCACCGGTTTGGGAATTCCTCCGACCGCCGTCAACGAGGTGATCGGCGTGGCCAAGGCGTACTGTACGCGCGTCGGACACGGTCCGTTTCCGACGGAACAGGAAAACGAGGTCGGAGAACGGCTGCGCACCGTCGGGCATGAATTCGGCGCAACAACCGGACGCCCCCGCCGCTGCGGATGGTATGACGCAGTGGCCATGCAATACTCCGCCCGCATCAACGGCATCCAGCGTCTGGTCGTGACCAAACTCGACGTGCTGAACGATTTCGATGAAATTCGGATCTGCATCGGCTACGAGCTCCATGGCAAACGCTTGCGGAGCTTCCCCACGGATGCCGCGACGCTGGAACGAATCACCCCGGTCTATGAATCGTTCGAGGGCTGGAAAACCTCGCTTGCGGATGTGAAGACCTATGATCAGCTCCCCCGTCAGGCGCAGGCCTACCTGAGCGTCCTCTCACGCTACACCCATGCCCCGCTCTGGCTCGTGTCCGTCGGGCCGCGGCGCGATCAGTCGATCTTTCTCCAATCCTAATCCCATCCTCGTGGTGATGCCATGACTGCACCTGCACGCGGGCTCCCCATCGGAAAGACAGGGAATTTCAAGATTGTCCTCCTTGGCTTCGCCTCTCTGTCTGTCCTCGCACTTTTGCTCTACTCCCAGCGTCTCACCGACCAGCTCCTCGCCCGCGAACGCGAGGTCGTCGCACTCTACGCACGGTCCATCGAATACGTTACCAAGAATGATCCTGCGGCAGGCGACCTGGGGTTCGCGTTCGAGGTCATCCGCACCATCGACTTCCCCATCGTCGTCGCCAGCGCCACCGATTCGGCGATGTACTGGAGGAACTTTGAGGTGGACACGGCATCCATGTCCCCTGAACAGAGAAAGGAGTTCTTCAAGAATCTGTTCGCCGAAATGGACGCACAGAACAAACCGATCCGCGCCGCCGTCAATGACACGCTGGTGCTGAACAACCTGCACTATGGTGAATCGGAGCTCATCCGGCAGCTGCGCTGGCTCCCGGTGAGCGAGCTCGCCATCGCGACGATTTTCATCCTCATCGCCTATGTGGGCTTCAGCTATATCAAGAGGAGCGAACAAAGCAACATCTGGGTGGGTATGGCGAAGGAAACGGCTCACCAGCTCGGCACGCCGCTGTCCAGCCTCATGGGCTGGATGGAGCGGCTCAGGGTCGACACTGCGGGAACACCCCGCCTCACCGAAACTGTCGGCGAGATGGAACATGATGTCCACCGCCTGAACAAAGTCGCGGCCCGGTTCTCCAAAATTGGATCCACCCCCAGTTTACAAGAAGAGGACCTTACGGAGGTCATCGAAGGGGTGATTCAGTATATCGCGAAACGCATTCCCAAATCAGGGAAGAAGGTGGATCTGGTCATCGAGACGCCCGGGACGTTTCGGGCCCGCATCAACCGCGAACTCTTCGAGTGGGTAATCGAGAACCTGATGAAGAACGCGTTGGATGCCATGGAAGGCAACGCAGGGAAAATTTCCTTTGCGATCAGCCGCGTCGGCGATAAGACCATGATCGACGTGTCCGATACGGGCAAAGGCATTGATCCAAAGTTTCACAAAGAGGTGTTCCGCCCCGGGTATAGCACGAAGATACGCGGGTGGGGACTCGGACTGACGCTTGCCAAAAGAATCATCGAAGAGTACCACAAGGGGAGGTTGTTCGTCAAGCAGAGTACGCCGGGTGTTGGCACAACGTTCAGGATCCGCCTGCAGTGACGCGGTGGGCACGCTTTAGGCCGTGTTGTGCTTGCCGGTTCTTCCGCAACTACCGTCTCTCCCGCCCGGCTTCCCGGCGCGCACGCTGGAATATCCGGTCGAGCATCGGGCGGGTCAGTTTGCCTGTGAACGTGTTCTGCTGGCTGGGATGATATGTCGCAATGAAGGTGTACGCTCCGAGACGATACACCGCGCCGTGAGCGAACCCCGGCATTGCTCGGAAGTCAACCAGCCCCAGCTCGCGAAACGCCTTCAGCCCTGCCTCGAATCCGATTTTCCCCAGGCCCACCACCACGCGAACGCGCTTCAACAGCCGGATTTCGTCCAGAAGATGCTGCCGGCAATTGGCCATCTCCTCAGGAAGCGGTTTGTTGTTCGGGGGTGCACACCGCAACGCTGCCACAATGTAGCAGTCGCGGAGCGAGAGGTTGTCGTCCCGGTGCAGGGATTCCGGTTGATTGGCGAAGCCCGCGCGGTGCAACGCGCGGATGAGCCAGTTTCCGCTCTCGTCGCCGGTGAACATCCGGCCGGTCCGGTTGCCCCCGTGGGCAGCGGGGGCCAGACCCACTAACAGTACACGTGCGGCAGGATCTCCGAAGCCCGGAAGGGGCTTCCCCCAATACTCCTCATCCGCGAAACGCCGCACTTTCACCGTTGCGGTCTCTTCCCTCCACCGCACAAGGCGCGGGCAAAGGGTACACCGGATAATCCGGCGGTGCAGGGCGTCGAGACTGTCGCCGGCAGCGCGGCTGCCCGCCAACGTCACCTGGTCCCTTCGAGTACAGGGGGTTTTCCGAGCACGTCCTCGATGGTCATGTTCGAGATGGATGCAAGGTTCATCGCTTTGATTCTGCCTTCGATCGCTGCCCTATCTCCGACAAGCACGATGGCCATCCTTGCCGGATCCAGGTACTTGCGCGCGACGCGTTGCACGTCGGCCTTGGTCACCGCCTGGATCCTCCCGATGTAATGCGAATAGTAGGTGTCCGCGAGGTCGTAGATCACCATCTCTTCCAGCTTGCCGGCAATTTCCCCGACCGTCTGAAATTCGCCCGGGAATCCCAGCGCTATGTAGTTCTTCGCGCGTTCGAGTTCAGCATCGGGCACCGGC
>JADLEA010000175.1 GCA_020846365.1 Bacteroidota bacterium | reverse complement strand
GACGAATTGTGCGGAGTCCGATCCGGCGGAACCGGTCTGCCGGGCGCCGGCCAGGCTCAAGACCGGCGGAGCGTCATTGAGATGCACCCGCAGCGTTGCCTGCGTGATGCTGCTCTTGAGGTTTGTCGCATCCACTGCGAAGATCTCCATCCGGTATTCGCCGAGTCCGGACCTCTCCACCTCAAAGGTAGCTGTGGAGGAGTATTCACGAACGCCCGCACCGCTCACGACGCCGGGAACCAGAAGCCCTTGAGCA
This sequence comes from Bacteroidota bacterium, assembly GCA_020846365.1. Classification (GTDB taxonomy): domain Bacteria; phylum Bacteroidota; class Ignavibacteria; order UBA10030; family UBA6906; genus JAGDMK01. The sequence continues at coordinate 5,361 of JADLEA010000175.1, read as the reverse complement.
ATGGGGGTGCCGCCGGAGGGGGCAAACACAGACCACTGCACCTGACGGATATCATCCACGCCCTGGGGGTCGGAGGCAGTTGCACCGAGTGTGGTAGAGAGACGGTACACAGTCCCCGTCATCTGTTGGTTATCCAGATTGAATGAGGAGGGCGAAACAGACGTGGAGCGGAGCACCGGAGCGGCGCCGACGAGATCAAGAACTTCTGAGGGGGTGTCTTCGCAGCCCGCGAAAACGGCCGTGAAGAGGAGGAGAAAGAGAATACGCACGTGCGTCATAAAGCGCTGGTGTATTGTGTCTATGGGACCGCTACATCCTTGAGTACCAACGCCGTGTGCGTTTGTTCCTCTCTTGTGCGAATTGCGTGAGTGAAGGTGATAGATGTTAACCAAAAGCATGTAGAAAGTCAAGCTAAGTCCGTTCGTGAACCCGTCCGCGGTCCCCACTTGCTTTCGCAATCGAACATTCGTTTCTTGTCATTCGATGAGGCAAACATCCCACAGCAACGCGAAGGGGTATCGCATGCACCCGGGAAGGACCACGTTCGGCATTCTCCTCAGCGCAGCTCTCCTTTTTCCCCCGGGCGCGCGGACCGGGGCGCGGGAGCATCAATCGACGGCACAGCGTGATCCCGCAGCGCAGCTCGTGCCAGGCGTGGTCGTGGTTGCGTTGCGTGACGGTGTTCTTCCGACGGGGGGTGTGCGCCTGGCAGAGAACGGCGCTATCATGCAGGCCATTCGTGAACGTGGCGTTCGTGAGACCCGGTTGCTGTTCCGGAACACGGCCTCCATCCTGCAGAACGAGCTTGCCCGAAAAGCATCGATGCCATCGGCAGCGCAGGCCCGCCTTGCCAGGATCGTGGAATGCACCATTCCCCTCGAATCTGATCCCCTGGAGGTTGCCACGCAGCTTTCGCGCCTCTCCTTTGTAGAGTACGCCGAGCCCAAGTATCTTCATACACTGCACGACTCACCGAATGATCCGCAGTTCACCAATCAGATCGCGTTCACGCGGATGAACGCGGTAACCGGCTGGTCGCTCGGAAAGGGGGATTCCTCGGTTCTCATCGCCACCATCGACGGCGGCACATACTGGAGGCACGAAGATCTCCTCCCGAACGTCAGGATCAACGCTCAGGAGGATGCAAACGGAAACCGGCTGTTCGACCCGGGGGACCTTAACGGCGTGGATGAGGATGGGAACGGATTCGCCGATGACGTCGTGGGATGGAATTTCACGAACAGCACTCCCGATCCGGCCGGCTTTACCGCGCTACCGCAGAGCTATGCACATGGCACCGCGACGGCGAGCCACTTCGGCGCTGTCACGAGCAACGGCATCGGGATGGCCGGTTCAAGCTGGAACTGCTCGCTTCTTCCCGTGTGCGTTGCCTCACCCACGGCGGACAACACCATCCAGTACGGGTACGAGGGGATTGCCTATGCCGCGGCAAGGGGAGCGAAAGTGATCAATTGCAGCTGGGGCCGGCTCGGCGGCTACTCACGCTTTGAGCAGGACGTCATCACGGCCGTGACCGACGGCGGAGCGCTCGTCGTCGTGGCCGCCGGGAATGACAATGTCAACTGTGATGCGGTACCCCATTTTCCCTCGAACTACCGGGGGGTTCTCTCCGTCGGCGCGACGGGATCCACCTCCGACACCAGGGCAACGTTTACCAACTACGGCATCACCGTGCCCGTCTATGCTCCGGGCGTTGATATTGTCAGCGCGTTTGTCAATGGAGGGTATGGGAACGGCGGGAGCGGCACATCCTATTCGAGTCCGCTCGTGGCCGGACTCGCCGGAATCCTCCGCACGATGCACTCCGGCTGGACACCGGCACAGGTTGCCGCACAGATCCGCATGACGGCGGATCCCATAGACCTCGTCAATCCCTCTTATGCAGGACTGCTGGGAAAGGGGCGTGTGAACTTTGCGAGAGCCCTTACCGAGGATCATGTCGGTCTGGATGTGACCGCATCCGACGTCCGCACTCCCTCAGGGCGCCGCCTCTTCCTCCCCGGCGATACGATTCTCGTCACGCTCACCCTCCGGAATACGCTCTTTCAGGACGCCCTGAATGTGGCGTTCAGTGCAACCTCGTCCAGCGCGAGTGTGCAGGTTATGGAGACTCCCGGAGACATCGGGCTTCTCACACCTGGACAAAGCACACAACTTGCGCCCTTCCGGTTTCTTGTCGGCGAAGTGACGTCCGCAGGCACGTCGGTCCTGCGCTTTCACTGGACAGTCAATGGCACGGACGCCGACGGCACTGCGATCTCTGTCCGTACATTTCCCGTGCTTCCGATCTGGGTGATGCAACTGGATGGTGCTGAAGGGGCCTTATACAGCGTCCACGCGGTCAACAGCTCTGTTGCCTGGGCTGCCGGCGGGAACTCCGCCGCATCCAGACCTCTCGTCCTTCGGACCACCGACGGCGGAGAGTCGTGGTTTGATCAGACCGGTACGCTGTCGAGTGCCAACCTCTACTGTGTGAACGCCCTTGACGCGCAAAGGGCTTGGGCAGGAACCGGCGACGGGAGAATCGTTGCGACGTCGGACGGCGGATCCACGTGGCATGAGCAGACATATCCCGGAAGGAGGAGTCCATTCATCAATGGCATCCGGATGTTCCCGGACGGGACCGGATACGCTCAGGGAGATCCTCCGAACGACGCGCAGTTCGTCCTTCTGAAGACGACGGATTTCGGAGCCACGTGGGCCCACATGACCAGCGAACCCACCGGAACCAGCGGGGAAGCGGGGTGGAACAATTCGTTCTGGTGGACCGACCAAACCCACGGGTGGTTCGGCACCAATCATAACAAAGTATGGCGGACAACTAACGGAGGCGAGAGCTGGTCCTCCTCGGCGACGGGCGCAAGCAACAGCTTCGGTGTCGCTTTCCGCGACGCGTCAACGGGGTATGCCATACACGACAACGGTTTCATCGCGCAGTCGACCAACGGCGGAGAATCGTGGGGGAGCCTGGCTTCTCCCACGACGTCCATGATTTCGGCGGTCACAGTGGTGCCCTCTTCCGCGTCGGCCTGGGCGATCACGGCCTCCACGCCGTATCATACTCGCAATGACGGCGGGGCTTGGACCCCGGAGACCCTCTTTCCTGTTATCGGCTCTCTGAAGCATCTCTCGTTTGCCGACACGTCCACGGGTTGGCTGGTGACATCCAACGGCGAGATCCTGAAGTACAGTGCAAGCACCCCTACCGGGGTTGGGGGCAACGGATCGCCGGTGGTGCCGCTGTCGGTTCGTCTGGATCAGAACTACCCCAATCCTTTCAACGGGAGTTCACGGATTCGCTACCGGGTGTTGGGCTCGGAGCCCGTGGCGCTGCGGCTCACGATCTTTGACCTGCTCGGCAGGGAAGTCGATGTGCTCGCCCAGGGAATGCACGCGGCCGGGGAATACGCAGTGGAGTTTGACGCGCGGCATCGCGCGAGCGGCGTGTACGTGTACGTGCTTGAAGCACAACCCGGAGACGGTGGAATGCCGGTCCGGATATCACAAAGGATGGTGCTTGTCCGATGAAAGCGAAGACAACCTTCGTTCTCTGTCTCGTCACGCTCTTCTCATGGAGGGGGACCGCGCAATTCGAGGGTATCATTCAGAGCAAGAACCTCAGCGTCGACGATCTGGGTGTGGCCCACGAATACAAGATGACGATCTGGGTGAAGAAAGATTTTGTGCGCGTGACGGTTCCGAAGGTGGGAGTGACACCAGGGTCGACCGTGATCTACAGGACCGACAACAACATCTCCTGGGTCCTGAACGACGACGACCGCACGTTTTTTGAGGTGGCACTCACGTCTCTTCGCGGTTCGCAGGAGGACGTCCGGCCGGATCCGAATGCCATGGAGGCGCCAAAGGTCGATCTCACCAGGAAGAAGAGGAAGATTCTTGGTTTCACGTGCGAGCAGGTCGTGATCAGCCGGGGGGAGACCGTTACGGAAATCTGGGGAGCAAAAGGACTCGAAGACCTTGCCAGGGTGCTGCACGAATCGCTGGAACCGGGTCAGCAGGGGATGATGGAGGAAGACACGATAGCGAAAATGGGATTCTTTCCGCTCGTGTCCGTGCTCCGTTATGAAGGTCGCGTCCTGGAGTCGCAGGAAGTGACAAAAATCGAGCGCGCAACGCTTGCGAGCGAGCTCTTCCAAATTCCCGAAGGGTACAAGAAACAGAAAGCTCTGGATGTGGAGTAGGTTCTCTCCGCTGTGGAGTTGTCTTCGCTGTCGTGGTAGCCTTCGCCCCTTGATGTGAGGGGTTGTGACACTCCGGCGCCTGCGCCGTAAACAACCGTTCTGCAACTCTGCACGATGAAAGAAGGTGCGACTATGCCCGATCACCCAGCACATGCCCCGATCGTTCCTGCCGGATCCACCATGAAGGAGTTCAGCCCCCGCGCCGTGATCCTCGGAGTCTTTCTGGCCATGTTGATGGGAGCGGCCAACGCGTATCTCGGTTTGAAAGCCGGGATGACCATCGCCGCGACTTACACCACGGCCGTTGTGGGGATGGCGGTTCTGAAGGCGCTCAAGGGAACCCTTCTGGAGGAAAACACCGCGCGAACGGTTGGTTCGATTGGGGGAAATGTGGCAACCGGGGCGATCTTCACGCTCCCTGCGTTTTTCATCGGATCGGTCTGGACGCCGTTCTTCTCGGCTGAGCATTATCTGATCTCCACGATCATTCTCGTCGTGGCCGGAATTCTCGGAATCATGTTTGTGACGATTCTCCGTCGCGTGCTCGTCGAGGATCGTGAGTTGCCTTTTCCGGAATCCATCGCGGCCGCCGAAATTCACAAGTCCGGCCAGGCCGGAATCCAGAACTCCAGGCATCTGTTTACCGGGATGGGAATTGGCGCGCTTTTCAGTGCGCTCGTGGAGTTCAAAGTGTTGGCTGCGGGCTGGCAGTGGATACTGAATCTCACAAAGGGGACAGTGTTGTTCCGCGCACCGGGCATGAATCCCGCATACTTCGGCGTGGGCTACATCATCGGGCCGAAGCTGGGAGCCATCAATTTCAGCGGTGGCGTACTGGCATGGGGGTTGCTGACGCCGGTGATCGCATACTTCATGCACCGGGAAAATCCGGCTGCGGTTGCGGATTGGGGGGCCGAGCTTTCGGCGGTGTGGAAGGGATCGGTGCGCTATATCGCGATCGGCGGCATGTTGACCGGGGCCTTCTACACGCTCTACAGAATGCGGAACAGCCTGATGAGCGGGATCACCAGGTCGTTTTCCTATTTGAAGCAATCCGCATCCGGGGGTGCGGAGATACTGCGGACGGACAAGGACATATCGTTGCGGCGAGGGTTGCCGGTGTTCGGGGTGATCCTTG
>JADLEA010000174.1 GCA_020846365.1 Bacteroidota bacterium | reverse complement strand
TACGCGAACCTGAGCGAGATGGCCCTGCATTACATCGGCGGCCTGCTGAAGCACGCGCCTGCGCTGTGCGCCATCACCAACCCCACGACGAATTCCTACAAGCGGCTTGTGCCGGGATTCGAAGCCCCGGTGAACCTCGCCTACTCGCAACGCAACAGAAGCGCGTCGGTGCGCATCCCGATGTACTCCAAGAGCCCGAAGTCGAAGCGGATCGAATTCCGCTGCCCCGACCCCGCCTGCAATCCGTATCTGGCGTTCTCCGCCCTGTTGCTGGCCGGACTGGACGGCGTGATGAACAAGATCGATCCGGGAGAACCGCTGGACAAGGACATCTACGACATGGAGCCGGAGGAGTTGAAGAACGTTCCTTCCACCCCGGGCTCCCTCGATGAAGCCCTCCATGCACTGGAACGGGATCATGACTTCCTCCTCCGCGGAGATGTGTTCACGGAGGACGTCATTCAGGCGTGGATCGGATACAAGATGGACAAGGAGGTCAAGCCCATGGCCCTGCGTCCGCATCCGTTTGAGTTCGGACTGTACTACGACGTGTAGGTACGGTCCGGTCCCGCCGTTGAGCAGTGCCCGGTCAGGCATGTGGTCTGACCGGGCGCTGTTTTTTTTGCGGCTTGGACCGCGCGCGGCATGCAGCTTGAATTTCCCGCTTATTCTCGCTATGTTCGAAACATGGACTTCCGTTTGATCCGCTATGCGGCCGGGGAACGGGTGGCACGCATCACACTCAACCGGCCGGAGAAACGCAATGCCCTCGACGAAGTCATGGTGGGCGAACTCACCTCCGCTTTCACCGCCGCCGCCCGGGATAGCAACGTCAAAGTCGTCGTGCTCGCAGGAGCCGGCCCCGCTTTCTGCGCGGGGGCAGACCTCGCCCAGCTTGAACGGATGAGTGCGTTTGATCTGGAACAGAACCGTGCGGATTCCCAGCGGCTGGCTACGTTGTTCCGGACGATGTATGAGCTGAGGAAACCGGTGATAGGGCTGGTGCATGGTCCTGCGATTGCCGGTGGGTGCGGGCTCGCATCCCTGTGCGACTTTGTATTGGCCGCGCGCGACCGTGCGAAGTTCGGTTACACCGAGGTCCATATCGGCTTCGTGCCCGCCATCGTGTCCGTGTTTCTCTCAAAACGGATCGGCGAGGGGCGGGCCCGCGAGCTGATGCTCCGCGGGAATCTGCTCAGCGCTGCGGAGGCGGAGGCGATCGGTCTTATCACCGCCGCCGTTCCGGACGACGAGTTGGAGCAGCGGGGGACCGCGTTGGTGAAAGAGCTCATCAAAGAAAACAGCTCCACGGCCATGGCAATGACGAAAGAGGTGTTCGCCAAGGCAAACGGCATGAACCTGGCGGATGCCGTGGATTTCTCCGTCAACCTGAACGCCGCGGCGCGCATGACCGCCGACTGCAAAAAAGGCGTGCAGGCATTCCTGAACAAGCAACAACCCGACTGGTAACTGCTATGCATGAGGATCTGCTCCGATCCATCAGGAGTGTACCCGATTTTCCGAAGAAAGGGATCGTCTTCCGGGATATCACGACGCTGCTCAAGGATCCCGTCGCGTTTACGCGGGCTGCGGACATCCTTGTGGATCGCTACAAAGACGCGGGGATCGAGAAGGTGGTCAGCGTCGAATCACGCGGCTACATTCTCGGTGCGGTGCTGGCATACCGGCTGCACGCGGGATTCGTTCCCGTGCGCAAACCCGGGAAGCTTCCCGCGCAGACCATCCGGGAGGAATACAAGCTGGAGTACGGAAGCGACGCGGTTGAGGTGCACACCGACGCCCTGCGAAAAGGGGAGCGCGTGCTGCTTCACGACGACCTGCTTGCGACCGGCGGTACGATCGAAGCCACATGCAAGCTCGTGGAACGGCTCGGCGGCGTGATTGCGGGGGTATCGTTTCTGATTGAATTGCGTTTTCTGAAGGGGAGGGACCGACTGCAGGCCTACGATGTCTTTTCCATCCTGAAGTACGACACGGAGTGAACCTCAGGAAGCGCGCACGGGGAGATGCTGCCGCAACAGGCGCCTGGCGACGATGCGCGCGGCCGTTAGATACACCGTCGACGCCTCTATCAATCCGGCATGTTCCTCTTCGACGCCCGTCAGGTTCCACACAAACTCGCGGCCTAGCGCCGCCGGGAGCGCGGGATCCGCGTTGCCTTGGACGCTCTGGAAATACTCGGCAAAATGCTCGCCGAGCACGACCTGCCATTCCTCTATCTGTGCTTCCGAAGCCCCCTGCTCGCGCAAGTGACGCTGGAATTCTCCCTCGAGTCCCCTCCGCACCGCCTGACCCATGGGAGGGTGCGTGGTTTCCTCGATCGCGAGCACCGCGGCAAACATGCAACCGATGATCAACTCTCCCTCGAACTGACCGCCGAGCCCGGTTAGCTGCTCTTCGAATATCTCCCGGAGCCGGTTCATCGAAAGAATGCCAGGGCCGGTGATTTCCTGCCGGAGGTGTTCATATAACAGTTTGCCGGTCTCCTCCGGCGTCGGACGGTGCGAAGACATGGCGTATGATAGAAGAGGCGAAAATCAATGTCAAGTGGCGGATGTGACGGGCGTCAAGTTGCTATCCTCGCCGATTCCCCGTAAATTTTGTCTCGAGTCCAACCAGGAATCTCTATGAAGACCATCATCGAGCCTTTCAAAATCAAGTCTGTTGAGCCCATCAAATTCACGACGCTGGAGGAGCGGGAGGCGATCCTTGAACGGGGATTCTACAATCTCTTTCTCATCCCTGCCGAGGATGTGCTCATCGACCTTCTGACGGACAGCGGGACTTCTGCGATGAGCGCCGATCAGTGGGCGGGGATAATGCGGGGAGACGAGTCCTACGCGGGCGCACGGAGCTTCTACCGCTTTGAAGAGAAAGTCCGCGCCCTCACGGGATTCCGCCACATCATCCCCACGCATCAGGGGCGCGCCGCAGAAAAGATCCTCTTTTCGATTGCCGGAGGAAAGGGAAAGTACATACCCAACAACTCCCACTTTGACACCACGCGCGCAAACGTGGAATTCAGCGGCGCCGAGGCGGTGGACCTTCCGTGCGATGAAGGAAAGGATCCTGATACGCCCGCCGACTTCAAGGGGAACATGGATCTGGAAGGACTCGCCCGCTTCATACGCAATATCGGACGCGCCAACATCCCGCTGTGCATGATGACCGTGACCAACAATTCGGGAGGCGGGCAACCCGTGTCGATGGCGAACATCAAGGCCACCAGGGAATTGTGCGGGAGGAACGGGATTCCGCTTTTCCTTGACGCATGCAGGTTTGCCGAAAATGCCTACTTCATCAAACGCAGGGAGCCCGGTTTTGCGGAGCGCAGCGTGGAGAGCATTGCCCGGGAAATGTTTTCGTATGCGGATGGGGCGACGATGAGCGCGAAGAAAGACGCGCTGGTGAACATGGGCGGTTTTCTGGCCCTGAACGATGACGCCCTTGCCCTGCGAGCGAGAAATATCCTGATCGTCACCGAGGGCTTCCCGACCTACGGCGGACTCGCGGGAAGGGATCTGGAAGCTATTGCGCAGGGACTGGATGAGATCGTGGATGAGCACTACCTGGAATACCGTATCAGATCCGTGGAGTATCTCGGCGAGCGGCTTGTGAAGGCGGGTGTGCCCATCCTTCAACCCCCCGGAGGACACGCGATCTCCCTGAATGCCCGGAAATTTCTCCCGCATATCCCCGTGGATCAGTACCCCGGCCAGGCACTGTCGTTGGAGCTGTTCCGCGTAGGGGGCATTCGGTCGGCGGAAATCGGCAGCGTGATGTTCGGCAGGTATGACCGGGACAAAAAACTGATTCCCGCGCGAATGGAACTCGTCCGCCTGGCCATCCCCCGGCGTGTGTATACCCAGAGCCATATCGACTACGTTATCGAGGCCGTCCTGGAGGTCTATCGGGAAAGGGAGAAGCTCCGGGGAGTGCGCATTGTCGAAGAGGCGCCGCTCCTCCGGCACTTCACGGCAAAATTCGAGAAGGTTGTATAACTCATTGAAAAGCCGTATTATACAGCGTATGGCTCATGGACAGCGCATATGATGACGTGCCCGGTGTGTGGCGCGGCCAACGAGGACCTTGCGATCGTATGCACCTCCTGCAAGGGATTCATGCGTGCCAAGGTCGATACGCTGGACCTGTTCCACACTATGTGGGGTATTTTCGAGTCGCCGACGGCAACATTCCGCAGAATCGCCCTTTCCAGGATCAAGAACTACACCATCCCCTTGTCGTGCTGTCTGGGCATCGCCGTCGCATTTATGCTTTTCTGGAATGCGAATCTTGGCGTCGTGATACCGCAGCTGACGACCATTATCGCTTTGGGGTGCCTCCTTGGACCTTTCCTTGGTTTGGCGGTGGTGACGTTCCTCGCACTCTGGTCGAAGTGGGTTGCCCGGAGGATGGGGAGGAAGATCACCTTCAGGAATGCGTTTGCCGTTCTTGCGTATGCGTCGGTTCCCGTCGTGATCTCGCTGTTCATCGTGTTCCCGCTGGAAATCGCGGTGTTCGGCATCTACTTCTTTGACAAGAATCCGCCTCCCATTGTCTTAAACCCGGTCGCGTTTATCGTCCTGGTAGGGATCGACGCGGTGGCCGCCGTCTGGTCGGTGGTGTTGTCGGGCATCGGCATGCGCGCGCTTGCGGATCTGTCCCGTGTCCAGAGCGGTTTCCTGGCCCTGTCGTTTGCGGCAGCGATCGGCGGTCTGTTCCTCATCCCGCTCCGGTGAGCATGGAACGGGAAGAGTTCGAGAAGATTGTGGAGGAGGAATATGAGGCGCTCCCTGACCTCTTCCGGGCGACCATGGAGAACATCCGGATCATTGTGGAGGATGTTCCTCCTGCCGGACGCAAGGCCAGGGGGATGTTGCTGGGGGAGTATATGGGAATCCCGCTGACGAAGCGCGGCGCGGATTACGGCATGTATCCGGTTATCCCGGATACGATAACCCTGTACAAGCGCAACCTCGAGAGTCTCGCGAACGTTGAACCGGATCTGCGGCGGCACATCCGGGAAACGTTGATCCACGAGATCGGACACTACTTCGGCATGTCGGAGGCCGAGATCCGGCGCGCCGGCTACTGACGATTACACTGGCACTCATCCGCAAAAGGAATGCACCCTATGCCCAGAGTTCTCTTCACCATCTCCTACGGGATCAAGCCGGAGGCGCATGCTGCATACGAAGCGCATGTGGCAAAGCTCAAGCACCACCTGACCTCCGTGGCAGGCAAGAACTACTCCGTGTTCGAAGTCAAGGGGAAGAAGGATCAATACATGGAGCTCTTTGTCACGGAGAGCGTCGAGGAGTTCGATGCGCTGGAGGACAACCTGGATCCCGAGAGTGAGGCGATGATCGCGCAGATCGAGGAGTTCACGGACGCCAACGGGATGAAGTACACGACGTACGTAGAGAAGTTCTGACATGGCGGCACGCCGCTCCATAGACCCGATCGCGCGCCTGATGCAGGAGCATGACATCACGCTCATGCACCTGTCATCGCTGAACCGCGCAACCCGTTCGCTTGCGGAACAGGGATACTCGGAAGACGCGATGCTGAGGGTCCGCGAGGCCGTGCAGTTCCTTTCCCTCGAGGTGGGGGAACACAACACCCATGAGGAAGAGGCGCTCTTTCCGGTGCTGGAGCGGTATGTGGAAGGGCCGACACGGATGATGCGGGCGGAACACAAGGAGCTGAAACGCGAACTTCGGAAGCTCCAGACCGCGATACGGGCAATCCACTCGCCACGGGTTTCGACCACAACGCTCCGCGGTGTCCGCAGCCGCGCCCAAACGCTCATCCAGCGGTTCGTGAACCATATCCACAAAGAGAACAACATCTTGTTTCCGCTTGTGCAGAAATTCCTGACGCGTGACGCTTTACGGGAGATCGCACGGCGGCTGGTCTGACCGCCCCCGCCACCCCTCCCGCTACCGCAACTCACAATCGCTCCATGTTCAAACCGGGAAATGCCATGATCCGGAACGTACCTTCTGGCCAGTTTGTGAACGTGCTTGACGCAGTTTTCGGCTTCCGCAAGGATGAACGCGCGCTGACATTCCTAGTGGATCTCCCCGATATCCGGGTCAGAGACTCCGCTGCGTGGATGGACCGCCGCCGCATTGCGATCGAGTGGTACCTCATGCTGCAGGACCACTGGAAAGAACTGCCGTTCTCGGCCCTGTCGTTTGGCGTCTATCCCAACGTGGGCACGAACAACGGAGATCTGCCCGCGCGCGTGCTTCTCGTCGAAAAGGCTATGCCTGACGGAACCGTGAGCGACAGTGATGAGCTTCCGCTCGACGAGGTGCTCAAGGGATCGAGCGTTGTGCTCGCCCCTACGGAGCTCTCGGCCACCGCGCCCCTCAAAGTACTCGCGAAACGCCTCGGCTTCCGGGGCGCGACGATGCCGGGCTTCTCCCGCGCTATGATCCCCGCCCTGGGCCTGGACTACCAGAAGGTGAATGCGCGCGTGGTAGAATTCCAGCAACGGATGAACCGGGCAACAGGGGCGAATGTTGTGCTTTCGTCGGAGGGACGGGATTTCTCCCTGTTCCTTGATCTCCGGCACCGGACCGCCCATGCCAGTGGGGGGGTGATCCGGGAACCAGGCAGCGTGGCAAATCTTCCCTCGGGCGAGGCGTATATCGTTCCCTACGAGGGGGAAAAAGACGGCGATCCCAGCCGGACGGAAGGGCTTCTCCCGGTTCAGTTCGGTGAGGAAGTGGTTGTGTTCCGGGTAGCGGGCAATCGCGCCTTCGCAGTCGAAAGCACAGGCCCGGAATCAAACCGGCAACGGCAGTTGCTGACTTCGGATCCCGCCTACGGGAATATCGCTGAGCTGGGCGTCGGAGTGCTGGGTGAGTGGGGAGTGACTGCAGTCGGGAGCACGCTCCTGGATGAGAAACTCGGCGTCCATATCGCATTCGGCCGGAGCGAACACTTCGGAGGATTCACGGCCCCTTCGAACTTCACTTCCCCGGAACGTGTGATACACATCGACTGGGTGTACGTCCCAAGCGTCCAACCCAAAGTCGCTGTGGAAAAGTTGGAGTTCATCTATCCCGACAACGTCGCTGAGGGAGTCATGACTAAGGGAAGATTTGTAGTCTGAAATCCTAGGATATTCAAGATGAAGGAGTGGGTGAATATCTTTGAAACTTAAGAAGTTGCGCCGTCTTGACGAGAGTACAATCGAGCTATCGTGGGATGATGAACATGTAGGGCCTGTGGATCTTCTGACGCTCAGGGATGCCTGTCCCTGCGCTGGCTGCCAGGGGGAGACAGTTCTCCTGAAACGTTATGAGCCGGTGAAGGAAACAAGCAGCGATCCCCGGAAGTACCTCCTGCAGGCCGTTGAGCCGGTGGGGAGCTATGCCCTTAAGCTCACATGGGGGGATGGTCACGATCAGGGACTGTACACTTGGGAGCACCTGCGCTCACTCTGCGGGTGCGATACATGCCGCGCAAGGAAGGAGACAAGGCCCCTTGCCTGATCGCGCAGAGAAATCCCCGGCGGTTGAACTGGCGCCCTACGGAATATGGGCTTGCGGAATACGTACCCCCACCGGTAGATCCGCCATCATCGTAACCTGGGTGACGCAGATATCATTCAGTCCGCTCCTGATCGGAGTTGCCCTCGAAAACGATCGAGAGTTCTTAGGTCAACTCCTTAAATCAGAAAAGTTTACGCTGAGTGTCTTGCCTCGTGACGGAGGCAAGAGAATTGCACAGGGTATCTTGAAGGACGGGATGGATGGGGGGCGGGACGGCAACGGAGATCTTTTCCGCACGGATACCGCATGGAGTGAAGCGGCAAGGGGAGCGATTGCAGCACTGAATTGCCGCACCGTTGCGCAGCACGTCCACGGGGACCATACGCTGATCGTGGCCGAGGTGACTGGTGAGAAGCGATGGGCTGCGGGAGCACCTCTTCGGCTCTCCGACACAGGATGGAAATACCGTCGCCCGACTCCTGGCAAAGACACAACGGAAACCAACTGAGCAAGCTATGGCAGCAACAGAGAAGTTTGAAGAATACGTCGGCGGCCTGACGTCACGCGAACGGGAAGCGCTTCAGAGAGTGCTGGCGCACTGCCGGGCCGAGCTGCTGGCGGCCCGGAGCGAGGAGGCGCGCGTCCGCATCGTGGAGGAATTCGTACAGGACATCCGCGACCGTCTTGTTCCGCAGAGGTGAAGCGAAGACCATTCGACCAGTATTGCCCGTCAATTCCGCTTCTGCATGACGGCCTGCACCTTCAGAACCTTCCCATCGCGGCTTATCTCGACTTCAACCTCGTCGCCGGCTTTTAGCTCCCCGAGTATGCCCATGTAATCGTAGACGTTCAGGATCTTCTTCCCGCCCATGGCGAGGATGATGTCTCCGGCTTTGAGGCCGGCTTTTTCCGCCGGACCGTTGGGGCGTACGCCGCTGATCTTCATCCCTGTACTGCTCTCCGCAACATCGGGGACGATGCCGAGCGTGACGGAAAACCCTCTGGTGTCCCCCCGCTGGCCACCACGGCCCGATGACGCCACCTGAACCCGCACGAAACCCGGCCGGGTCTGCATCGTGTCCACATCGTTCACGATTGCCTGCACGTAGCGGGCCACCTTCCATTGTCCGTCGTAGTTGATCTTGTCCCAATCATCGGTGGGCTTGTGGTAGTCATCATGCGTGCCGGTAAAGAAAAACAGGACCGGCACGTCCTTTCCGTAGAAGACAGCATGATCGCTGGGGCCGAACCCGTCGGGATTCATGCTCAGCACAAACGTGGAGTCTGCGTTGTGGCGGGTCAAAAGGGTGGGCCAGACGGGAGACGTCCCGGTCCCCCCCACACTCAACGCCCGGTTCTGCAACCGGCCCACCATGTCCATATTCAACATCGCAACAGTGCTGGAGATGGGAAACATCGGCTCCTCTGCGTACTTCGCCGAGCCGAGCGTGCCGAGTTCTTCTGCCGAGAAAAACGCGAAGACATAGGTGCGATGCAGCTTGGATGCCTGCGCGCTCATGTACTGGGCGAGTTCCAGGAGCACGGCGGTGCCGGAAGCGTTGTCGTCAGCGCCATTGTGGATCGCCAGCGTGTCAGGTGTCATCGAGCCCGAACCCGGTCCACCCATACCGAGGTGATCCATGTGAGCTCCCAGGACGACGACCTCACCCTGGCGTGCCGGATCGTT
>JADLEA010000173.1 GCA_020846365.1 Bacteroidota bacterium | reverse complement strand
GACCACGCTTCCTTCCGTTGTCGGCACCGACCCGAATCCCCTCCGCGTCTGGGTCTTTGAGTGGAATGGTGTCGTCGGACAGAATGCCTACGGGTTCTATGACAGCACCAAGGGCACCTACGATCCGTCCAGCGGCTGGAATTTCGAGGCGGCGGACAACTATGATCTGCGCCCTTACAGTCTCACGATCGAAGACATTGACAATGACGGAAAGAACGAACTTATCACCGGCGTGAGGCAGGCGGGCACGGGTTCCAACCGTGAAGTCATCGTCAGTTCTGTGGATGGCGATTTTAACGGCTTCGCGACGTGGACGCTGGAGTGGCGGTATTCCAACGCCTTTGGCGGTTCAAACTACAGCACCACCACGGGAGATCTTGACAACGACGGGAACAAAGAGATCTACATGTTCGTCTGGAATTTCTTCACCTTGAGGATATTTGAGTGTACCGGCGACAAACAGTTCACCGAGGTCTTCGCGCTTGACGAGTTCTTTGCCACGGAAGGCATCGACCACGGCGCACTGGATGCCGTGCGGGTGGCCGACGTCAACAACGATGGCGCAAATGAGCTGTACATTGCCACCACGGAACCCCAGAACCATGTCTTCATTATCTCCGGGGTCACGGACGTCAGCACCATGACTTCGGCAAACATCAAACGGCTCTACACCATTCCCGTCACCGCCGGAGGCAAATTCCGTTCGATGTACGTCGCCGATCCCGATCACGACGGCAAGACCGACCTGATGATCGGAGGGGAAACCAATGGCCAGATTTTCTCGCTGGAATACAATGGTACGGGAGATCCCGCTGACTCGGCGAGCTGGCAGCACCAGGTGCTGTTCGACATCTTCACGGAGAGCGGACTCACCACCCTGACGCCGCGGCTCTTCTATGGATGCCCTGCGACCGACATGGACAAGGATGGCAAAGACGAATACGCATTTGTCAACTATGCCCCCGACTACTCCATCTGGGCCGGCGACGCTCCGCTCTGGGTCATCGAGATCGATGTCGCCCAGGACGTCCGCAATGACGCCATGGGCATTCCCAGCGACATACAACTCCTGCCGAACTACCCAAATCCCTTCAACCCCACGACGACAGTCCCGTACCGGCTGTCTGCACGGAGCCGGGTGCGGCTGGAAGTGTATGATGTGTACGGCCAGCTGGTCGCGACACTCGTGGATGGGGAGCGTGAACCCGGTTACTATCAGGCCACCTGGACGGCCAATGTGTCCAGCGGGACGTACTTCTGCCGCCTGGTGACGGAACCATTGGACGGGAAGGGGAGCGCATACAGGGGAGTCAACAAGATGCTCCTGGTGCGATAAGCGCACGTACGGCGGGTGGCCGGGTCGCCGGTGTGCCTTTCCGCCCGATTCCCACAGCAAAACAACAAAGCCCCTTCCCTGCGGAAGGGGCTTTGTCTTGGAACTGCTCCCATCGGACGCCGGCGCGCAGGCGGACGCCTTCGGTACAACCCTGCACCGGCCCCGCGGTGGAAGATGTGCATGGTGTACACCCGACTACTTCATGCTCCGGATGCGGATCTCCACGTCCTTCGTCTCCTTCATCAACGCTGTCAGCTTCGCCGTATCGGTTTCCCCGAAGTGATACGGGTAGAGGATCTTCGGCTTGAAGGCCTTTGCCGCGTCAGCCACCATCTCCGGCGTCATGGTGTACGGCAGATTCATGGGGAGGAACGCGATGTCGATATCCTTGAGGGCTTTCATCTCCGGCGTGTTCTCGGTGTCACCGCCTACGTACACACGGGTCTTCCCGAAGGTGAGAATGTAACCGGTCCCCTCTCCTTTCGGGTGGAAGGGATTCCCGTCCGGCCGCCTGTGCACCAGATTGTATGCCGGGACGGCCTCGATTTTTACCCCCGCCACCGTCTGCACATCCCCGTTCTTCATGACGGTGCCCCCCGTCAGTTTCTCGGCGCAGGTCTGCGTCAGGAGCATCCTGCTGTCCTTGCGCCGGATCTGTTCGACCGCTTCCAGGTCCATGTGGTCCCCATGGTGATGCGTAAGGAGAATCAGGTCGGCGTCAGGAAGCGCCGTGTAGTCTGCCACCTGCGCGAAGGGGTCGATATGAATGGTCTTGCCGGCGAACCGCATCATGAGTGTCCCGTGACCGAGAAAGGTGATCTCCAGGTCGCCTGAAGATGTCTTGATGATGTCCTTTTGCACGGCGTCCTGCGCGATCAGAGGCAAGGCAAACAGCACAATGGCGCAGCAGATACTGAGTCCGAACTTTGTCATGGGAGTTCCTCCGCATTGTTCTCTTGTCGTCGCAATTCCCGCACTGTTCTGCACACAACCCTCCGCTTCCCGACCTGGCCTTCGGCAAGCGCACGGGATGGGAAGCCCGTGCAAGTGTACAATGAAGTTGTGAATAGTGCAAGAGCTCTTTGACTCTCACACACGGGGTCGGTATATTAGCAAACGAGATTCACGCCCAGGGAATTCCCGCCGTGCCGTCGGACTCGCTGCAAAACCAGCTCGCGCCTGCATCAACGTATGGCTGATCATGACTCCACTTCCTGAAAACCCCTTCCGGCGTGTTGTGGCAAGAGTGAGGGCTCTGGCGAGAAAGCCGGCTCCGCAGGGCGGTCTGCCATACCGCGACCGGTTCAGCCAGTTCACGCGCGAAGCCCTGGCAAAAACAGATCAGGCCGACCTTGCCAAGGCCGTCTCAGCGTTTCTCACGAAATGGCTTTCTGCATCGCACGTGGATCTCCTTGTCGCTGATGCAGCGGGGACGCTCTTCGGGGATCCACGATCACCGGGTAGGGCGCTCTCCTCCTCGGTGCTTCCCGCTGATGGGCATATCCGGGCGCACCAGTTATTGAAGGTGGATCAGCTGGCCGAGTCAAGCTCCCCGAGGGACCGCGACATCCTCGCGAATGTCCGCGGAGGCTACGTGATTCCCCTCATGGGTGAGAAGAGTCCGATGGCCCTTCTTCTGATAGGCGGCGCAAAGTCCGGAGGATCGTACACACCAGATGAAATGGAGTTCCTGACCATGTTTGCCGACGGGGTTTCCATGGCGGTGGAACGCAACTCGCTCATGGAACGGATGCGCAGCGAGCAGGTCAGGGTTTCGAAGATGGAGAAGCTGGCGTTTCTTGGGCGCATGACTGCCGGGATTGCGCATGAATTCCGGAACCCGCTCAATATCATCTCGACGTCCGCACAAACCATACTCCGGCATCCCGAAGACAGCGCGTTGCACGTCGAAACCGGGAGGTACATCCTTGAGGAAACGGAGCGGCTTAACCGCACGGTTGACGAGTTCCTGCAGTTTGCCAAACCGCACGCTCCCGTCTGGGAGCGCGTGCCGGCCTCGGGGGTGATCGAGAGCGCGCTGGAAGGACTGAAGGGTCTGGCTGCGGAGAAGGGGATACAGATCGAGACGAGCGTCAGGCCGCCGGATGCCTTCATGACGACGTCTCCGCGGCATCTGGAGCGGGTCCTGCGCAATCTCGGGTTGAACGCGATCGAGGCCATGTCTAGAGGGGGGACCCTGACGTTCAACGTCCACCCGCTCGACCGGGACGCCATTACGATTGCGGTGGGTGATACAGGGCCGGGCATTCCGGCGCAATACCATGCACAGCTCTTTGATCCATTCTTTACCACGAAGTCAGACGGGACCGGCCTTGGCCTCGCCATCGTCTTCATGTTGATTCAGACCCTTCGTGGAAAGATCACGTTCACATCGAACCCGCGTGGAACCACCTTTCTCATCGAGTTGCCGATTGACGGAAGTCAGAAATGAAACGAGCTTCGATACTTGTTGTTGATGACGAAGAAAAGACCAGACGCATTCTCGAGGTAAACCTCGGTCACAGCTACGATATCCATCTGGCGGAGAACGGGGCCGCGGCGATGGATGCATTCCGGCAACACCATTGCGATATCATTCTTACAGACCTCCGCATGCCCGACATGGATGGCACAATGATCCTGCGCGAGATCCGCAGAGGAGGGCATCCCACGCCGGTTATCGTCATGACGGCGTACGGAACGATCGAAAGCGCGGTCGCGCTCATGAAGGAAGGCGCGTTCGACTACATCGTGAAACCTGTGAATCTTGACCAGCTGGATATCTCGCTGCGCCGCGCGGAACAGCATGTGAAGCTGCTCCGCGAAAACGAGCAACTGCGTACCCAGCTGCGCTCCCTGGAAGGCGTGACGAAGATCGTCACGGCAAGTCCCGTCATGCAGGAATTGTTGAAATCCGTCGGCCAGGCGGCAGCGACGCAGTTCACCGTTCTCATTGAAGGGGAGACGGGGACCGGCAAAGAACTCATCGCACGGGCAGTACATGATCTCAGCCCGCGCGCCTCGAAGCCGTTTGTTCCGGTCAACTGCGGCGCCATCCCGCGCGAGCTCCTGGAAAGTGAGCTGTTCGGCAGCGAGCGTGGGGCCTTCACGGGCGCCACGACCCGGCGGATCGGCAGGTTCGAGCAAGCAGATGGTGGATCGCTCTTCCTGGATGAAATCGGAGAGCTTCCCCTTGAGCTTCAGGTCAAACTGCTGCGGTCGTTGGAAGAACAGGCCATCGTCCGGATCGGGGGATCGGACCATATCAAGCTGGATCTTCGCATCATCGCCGCCACGAACCGCAAGCTCCGGGCGGAGGTGGAGGCAGGACGATTCCGCGACGACCTCTTCTACCGCCTCAATGTGGTCAAACTCGAGATCCCGCCGTTGCGTGAGCGGCCGGAGGATATACCGCTGCTGGCGCAGCATTTCCTCCTCAAGCACCGCCAGGGAGTGGGAAAAGAAGTGATGGGATTCGAACCGGCGGCGTTGACCTATCTCAAGTCGCTTTCCTGGCCCGGAAATGTGCGCGAGCTCGAAAACGCCGTGGTCCGTTCCATGGTTTCCTGCCGGGGGGAATTCGTGCAGGTGGATGACCTGCCATCAGATCTGCATATGCCTGCATCCGGTGATGCGCGGAATATTCCCTCCACATACCCGGAGTTTCTCGCGCGCAAGAAAGCCCTGAAGGATGCGTATCTGGAGAAACTGCAGAAGGCCTTCATCATCGACGGCCTGCGGGCGAACCACTGGAATGTTTCTCAGACTGCGAGGGCCCTCGGCATGGATCGCCGGAAACTCCAGAACATGATGAAGATGCTCGATCTTCAGCAATCCAAAACCTGAATGGGAGGGGTCGGACCTGCGACATCTTTCGTCGCACCCATAACCCATCACTCTGTAAAGACTTAGCAATATTTCGACTCGGTACCTGCGTTTCGATCCCGCGCACATTCCCTTCATCTCCGCCCCTTTTCCCTCATTTCATGCAAAATCTGGGGATCTCTGCCTGGCATGGATATTGGGTATCTACCCAGTGGAATCTCTTTGTACCTGAAAGGAGGCACCCAACTGATCTTGAACCGCAACCCGATTGCGAGGCATACGATGGCGACTGCGGCAGACATCATGAATTACCTGAGCTGCAACGTAACAGAGTTCAAGGTTCTCACACATCCGCCTTTGTCATCCATCACGGACCTGGTCCGGGCGAAAGGATTGATGACCGACGAAGTGGCGGAGATACGCGTGTTGAAAGCAGACAACCGGTATGTTATGACCGTGGTGCCGGGCGGAAGCGAAGTCTCCTGCCAGGCCCTGTGCGACGTGCTTCATGTTCACGAGGTGACCGCAGTCTCCGACGGAGACCTGGAGCGGTTGTTCCCCAGCTGTGATGTCGGGACGGCGGCGCCCTTCGGAAATCTCTTCGGCCTCCCCGTCGTGGCCGACAGCTCCTTTGAACGCGCCGGACGGATGGTGTTCTCCGCGTGCTCCAGAACGATTTCCCTCATGATGGAGTGGGATGACTACCGGAGACTGGTCAAACCCATCGTGGCCCCCATCATCGCCGTCGAATACTCTACATTCGTCCAGGGTGCATAAGGAGGTCATCATGCCCGTCGTAAGGCAGTATGAATGCAAACACTGCGGAAGCATTTTCTGGGTGAAGCTCGAGGAGGCATCCGTGGCGGCGCCCAGGAAGTGCAAACGGTGTGGAGCGGCAGACGCGGTGCCCCTCCACACGCATCCCGATGAAATCGATGCCGTCGGGGGGTGGTCTGCGAAGGAGACGCGCGGAGAAGTGCCCCATCCGTAATGGGCATGCGGATTTCAGGAACAATGAGAAACGACGTGCTTCGGTCCCGAAAGCGAACGAGGCATGCAGGAGGTACATATGAAAGAACG
>JADLEA010000172.1 GCA_020846365.1 Bacteroidota bacterium | reverse complement strand
CTTGCTCCGTCTGTTGGCCTGCAAATCGCCTGGCGCCTCGAAACGACCGTTGATTTGGGATAAGAAGTGCGCGCCGACGAAATCCTCATTCCAAAGTTTCCCCTAATACAGTCACATGAAGATAGAGCAGCGACCTTGGATTGTCAATTGTCCTGCATGCACATTGCCAGGATTTCTGACACCCGATTACCGAAAATTCTGATCCGCGAATCACCCTTTTTGGGAATTGCCAAGCCGGAGGTTGTCGATATATGTTGTTGCACGTAACCGCAGAGCTTGAGGATCGTCCTAGGATCTGCGGAGAGAGCCCAATTCGAATCAGGAGAACCGGAATTGCGGATGGCGGACAAGCCAGCACTACTCCAGCTACTTGGCGCATCTCGGATGGCCCAGTGAGTTGGTTCACCAGACCCGAGGTGTCAGTGAACAACCGAGTGAGAGAGATCATCGTAGCGCTTGCCCTCGCGAGGATGGGGCATTGGTGGGCCGAACCCGCATCGGCCCACCAGAAAACAACAATTCCAGAAAAAAGTTGTTGAAGTTTGCAACAATGTCTCACCTCCTCCCGTACATCACCTCACGTTTGTACTCAAATCTCACATTCTACAGTGCAGGAGGAGCAATTCATGAAGCAATTGGTTGCGGCAGTGCTGTTTGTCGGTCTGGTCGGCCTGGTTGGTTGCAGCAAAGACAGCTCCAATCCCCTCGCCCCCGGCGGGCCTGTGGCCCCGTCGGTGACGTTCAGTATGCATTTGGAATCAGGCACGCAGGGAATGATTTTCGTGGCTTCGCCCAGCGCAGATGTCAGGCTACAGAAGATCATTGTGGAGTATCCCCCCGAGAAGTTTGTTGACACCCTGACGAATCCGGACCCGACGGTTCTCATCGCCAAGGGCACCAACGTTCAGGTCGCCGAATACACGGGCGTGGAGTCGAAACAGCACTGGGTATTGACCTTCATCGGCAGCGAAGCCGTGACGAATAAGCCGTTCTCGGTAAAGCTCGACTGGGAAGTGATCTGATCGAAACAGCGACTCGCAGGAACACAAACAAGGCCTCTGCATCCACATGCAGGGGCCTTTGAATTTCTTCGCGGCTGATCTTCTGCCGTTCCTTTCTGGGCCGTGGCCGGAGCATTGGCATTTTGACTTTTTTCTTTGCACGATACTAGGGATTCATTGTCGCACATCAGGAACTCTCTCATGCGATCACGTATCGTCCTGCCGACCTTTCGTCTTCTCCTCCCATTGATCCTGATCACGCTCATGCCACCGGTTCCGTTCAGCCTCCTTGCGGAGGATGACCTTCCGTATTACATCAGAAAGCAGACATGGCACGAGTCTCTTTTTGCCTCGCGGGAAGCGATGACGCGGCACAAAGAAGAGATGCTGAAATCTATGGGCGTGAAGCTCGGACCCTGGCGAGTAGTCGGTCCGTTCCACGCTGAGACCCCCTACGCAACTGCGTTCGGGCCGGAGAAGGATCCCGGCAGCTCAATGACCTACGAGAAAGACCTTTCGTGGGTCACCATGAATGAATGGCCGGACGGGACGGTCGTGCCACTGCCCAGAGTCGCCAAGTCCGCCAATTACCTGACCCGCGAGATCATCGCTAAAACAGCCCGGCCGCTCACGCTATACCTCGGAAGCGACGACGGCATTCGCGTATGGCTGAACGACCGGCTTGTGCTGGAGCATGACATCAACCGGGCGTGCAGTCGAAATCAGGAAGTGGTGACCGTTGATCTCCACAAAGGCGCCAACCGGCTATTGATGAAAGTAACCAACGGGAGTGGTCCGAGCGCGTTCTACTTCTCGCTTGTCGATCTCGATCCGCTTATGCTCTGGAGAAAGGTCCAGGAGGACTTCAGCACTCCTGCCGAGCAGGAAGAGATGGCGCAGGAGTCGTTGGACGGCATCTGGGACATGGAGTGGGAGCGGAACGGATACGCGGCGCTCGCGAAACGGTACATTGCGGCTGCCGAAGAACGCGCAGCCATCGTGGGCATCGCCTTTGCCAGTCCGCCTCCCCCGGCGAATACCGTTGCGGGACTCCGCGCTGCCCGGGAATCGTACCGGACGATTTGCAGACAGGAACAGGAACTGCGGTCCGCCGAATACAAAGACATGACGCTTACCCCGAAACCCGGACCCGAACCCCGCATCAACGGCCCGAGGATCTTTGGCGTGCGGCCGGGGCATCCTTTCCTGTACCGGATCCCCGCAACCGGTGACAGACCGATGGAGTTCAGTGCCGCCGATCTGCCCCATGGACTCGCGTGCGATGCGCGCTCAGGAATCATTACAGGGACGGTGAAGGATCGGGGGACCACGACGGTTACGCTGACGGCCAAGAATTCGCGTGGTGCCGTTTCACGCACGTTTACAATAGTGGTCGGCGACCGTATCGCGCTCACGCCGCCGCTGGGCTGGAATAGTTGGAATTGCTTCGCGGAGGACGTGGATGACGCGAAAGTCCGCGCAGCGGCCGACGCGATGGTCAAAAGCGGTCTCATTGACCATGGGTGGACATATATTAATATCGACGACTGTTGGATGGTGAAGCCCGACGATCAGGACCCGGTACTCGGAGGCGAGGCGCGCGATAAGAATGGCATGATTCAAACCAACAAGAAGTTCCCCGACATGAAAGCCCTGAGCGCCTATGTCCACGGCCTGGGATTGAAGCTCGGGATCTATTCTTCCCCCGGACCGCTGACCTGTGCGGGATACGCCGGAAGCTACCGATATGAGGTGCTTGACGCCCGTCAATACGCCGACTGGGGCATCGACTATCTGAAATACGACTGGTGCTCGTACCGGACTATCGCAAAGGACCAGAGTCGTGCCGAATACCAGAAGCCCTACAGGGTCATGCGCGCGGCGTTGGACGGCGTCAATCGGGACATAGTGTTCAGCCTTTGCCAGTATGGCATGGACAATGTGTGGGAATGGGGCGATTCCGTCGGCGGCAATTGCTGGAGGACGACCGGCGACATCACCGACACCTGGGAGAGCATGAGCACCATCGGATTCGGACAGTCGGGCCATGAAGCATTCGCCGGCCCCGGACACTGGAACGATCCCGACATGCTCGTGGTCGGCTGGGTGGGCTGGGGACCGCGTCTTCATCCCACTCGACTCACCGCCCACGAACAAATCACACACATCACGCTCTGGTCATTGCTCTGTTCGCCCTTGCTCATAGGGTGCGACATGACGCGATTGGACGAGTTCACGCTGAGCCTTTTGACCAACGACGAGGTCATTGCGGTGAACCAGGATCCGCTCGGGAAGCAAGCCGCGCGGGTCAAGGTGGATGGCGACGCGGAAGTCTGGGCAAAACCGATGGACGATGGTTCGGTTGCCGTCGGTCTATTCAACAGAGGGGAGAAGGGCAGGATGGTCACCATCAGCTGGG
>JADLEA010000171.1 GCA_020846365.1 Bacteroidota bacterium | reverse complement strand
CGTAGCGCAAACCGTTCTGCAAAAATAATCTCTTGAGTACGCCGGTCTATCACATCCCCGTCCTGTGCCGGGATGCAGCGGATTTTCTGATCACCGAGACCGGCGGAATGTACGTGGACGGCACGGTCGGCGGCGGCGGCCATGCGGAAGAAATCTGCAAACGCCTCCAGGGCCCGGGCCGACTGCTCTGCCTTGATGCGGACGAGGAAGCACTGTCTTCCGCGCGCATGCGCCTGGCCCCGCATGTGGAACGAACAGTGTTTGTCCGGACGAATTTCCGTCTCCTCCGGAGTGTCGTCACCGGCGCCGGCTGGACACGGATTCACGGTGTGTTGCTGGACCTCGGCGTGTCGTCCCATCAGCTGGACGCCCCCGAAAGGGGCTTTACGTTCCGGAACGACGAACGCTTGGATATGCGGATGGACCGGCGCCAGGAAGTGTCCGCATGGGAAATCGTCAATACTCTGGACGAACAGCCCCTGGCGAAACTGTTATGGGAGTACGGCGAAGAACGGATGTCGCGGCGCATCGCACGCCGCATCGTCGAACAACGTCCGGTTGAGACCACCGGCGCGCTGCGCAACGTGGTGGCGTCGGTCGTGAAAGGCCCGCACCTCACGAAGTCGCTGGCCCGCATCTTTCAGGCGCTGCGCATTGCGGTGAACGGCGAGCTGGAGAGCCTTGCAGCAGCATTGAAAGACGCCACGGACCTGCTCGTCCCCGGCGGGCGAATCGTTGTGATCTCGTATCACTCGCTGGAAGACCGGATCGTCAAGGAATTCTTCCGGTCTGAATCGACCGTGCACGTGCGGCGGGATATTCCGCTGCTTCCCGGTCAGGAACCTATACCCCGGCTCCGGGTCCTGACCCGAAAACCTGTCATCCCGTCTCCTGAAGAGACGGTACACAATCCAAGAGCGCGCAGCGCAAAAATGCGCGCAGCAGAGCGGCGTGATGTGGGATCGCAGCGTACATAAACTGGCCGAGCCGCCCCCTCCGATGGCGGCGGCCCGGGACAACCGGTATATCTTCAACGGCGACCGGCAACAGACGGTCGCCGGCTATGCCGTACGGCAGAACCGCCGCGGCGCGCGCAAACGCTTTTCCACCTTCAACGTGATCATTGCGCTCTTTGCGACGTGCATTCTCATCGTCCTCTATATTAATAACACCATTGCCGTCAATGAACTGCTTGGTGAGATCAATGCCTTGCAGGGCAAATACCAGCGGCAGATCGACATGAATGCGGCGCTCCAGGCCGAGGTGAACCGGAAGTCCTCGCTGGAACGCATCGGCCGCATAGCGGCCGAAAAGCTTGGCATGCTCTATCCACGCTCCCAACCGGTCTGGTTCGAGACTCCCGATGATCTCCGCGATCGCGCCGCAGAAGTGCGCAAGGAGTTCCCCGAATGAAGCCCATGACGGTGGGACAACCCGTGGAGCCCCCTGCACATCAACGGATGCGCCGGCGCATCCTGGTGCTGAAAATCGGCCTGATGCTGTTCAGCCTTTTCCTGGCGGCGCGCCTGGTCCAGATCCAGGTCCTCAATGCCGCGGAATACCAGGAAATCGCCCGGAAGCAGTACGAAGCGAAAGTCGATCTGCCGGCCGCACGGGGAATTATCAGCGACCGGAACGGCAAGGTGCTGGTCTCCAATGCGATGATGATCAGCTTCGGCGCCGATCCGAAAATCGCAGGGAACGAACGGGAAGACATCGCCACGGCAATGGCCCGGAGATTCCACAGGCCGAGAGAAGTCTACCTGAGTGCCATGAAGGATGTCAGAAAACGTTTCGTCTGGCTCGAACGCGGCGTGGAGCCCCAGGTCGCCGTCCGCGTGCCAACGGCCGAATTACGCGGGCTTATCACCATGCAGGAGCCGAGACGACTCTATCACTACGAACGGGCGGCAAGCCAGCTGATCGGCGTCACTGGCAAGGATCATGTCGGTCTCAGCGGACTGGAACTGCAGTATGACCGGTGGCTGCGCGGCACGGACGGCTTTGTGATCATGCAGCGTGATGCGCTGAGACGCACGCGTCCTTCGGCAGACTACCCGCGCACCGAGCCGATCGACGGACAGAACCTCGTCCTCACCATCGATGCGGAGTACCAGCAAGTTGCGGAAGAAGAACTCGCACAGGGGGTGGCGCGGACGAAGGCAGAAGGCGGATTGGTGGTGATGGTGGACCCCACGACAGGGGAGATCCTTGCCCTGGCCCACGCGCCTTCCGTGGATCCGAATAACACGGCCCAGCTCGACCAGGCCTCGCTGCGCAACCGCTGCATCACGGACACGTTCGAACCCGGTTCGGTTTTCAAAGTCGTCACCGCAGCCGCGGCGCTCGAAAAAGGCGTTGTGCGTACGGAGGAGAAGTTCAACGGAGAAAAGGGACTCTATAACGCTCCCATGCCGAATGGCCGCGTCCGTGCCGTCCGGGATTCACACCCGCTGGGCGTCGTGACCTTCCGCCAGGCCGTCGAGCACTCAAGCAACATCATCATGGCGAAACTTGCCACCCGGATCGGGGCACAAACGATGTACACGACGGCCCGCGCGCTCGGCTTCGGGACCGCGACAGGCATCGAACTCCCCGGAGAAGTCGGCGGGGAACTGAAGAAGCCGTCCGACTGGTCCGCCCCCACCCTGCATTCGCTCTCCTTCGGCTATGAGGTCGCCGCCACGCCGCTCCAAATCGTCATGGCGTATGCGGCTGTCGCCAATAAAGGCATCCTCATGAAACCGTATGTCGTCCGGCATATCCTTGACGCCGGACAGGAAATTGTGACGGAGCACCGCCCCGAGCAGATCCGGCGGGTCATGTCGGAACAGACAGCAAAGACGCTCACCGAGCTCTTCGAAGGAGTGGTGGTCCGCGGAACGGCAGTGCCTGCGCGGGTGGAGGGACTCCGGATTGCCGGCAAGACAGGCACCTCTAAAAGAGTCGTGAACGGAAAGTATGAATCCGGAAGCTACACTGCGTCCTTTGTGGGATTCTTTCCGGCGGAAAACCCGCATATCGTCTGTCTGGTGATGTTGGAGAACCCCCGCGGAGGCGTCTACTATGGCGGTCTGGCCAGCGCTCCCATCTTCAAAGGAATCGCCGAAAAGATCTTTGCCATGGCGGGAAGATTCCGCGAGCAACCGGTGCGAAGCTTCGCGCATCCGGTGCGCAACGCCGTGCCCGATGTCGAAAATCTCAGAACGGAAGATGCCCTGGCGATGCTTCAGACGATGGGCTTTGATCCGGACGTCGAGGGAGAGGGCGCCATTGTTGCCGAACAATCACCCGCTCCGGGCGTGGTGCTCGGCCGTGGATCGACGGTGGTCTTGAAAACGCGCGACGGTCTTGCACGCGTGTCAGGCGGCTTTGCACTCGTTCCCGACACCCGCGGACTTACCCTCAGACGCGCAATCAGTTGCCTGGCGACACAACGTCTCGACGCCGTCGTCATCGGCTCCGGGACCGTTGTGAGTCAGTCTCCCCCTCCGGGCCAGCGTTTGCGCCAGGGCGGAAGCGTCACGCTTCGCTGCGAACCGCGCTCTTCATCACCTATCCAGTCCTAGGAAAAGACGACGATGGTCCTGACCCGATTGCTGGATGGTGTGCGCGTGTCGAAGATGTTCATGATGAACTACGGCGCCATGGCCCAAACGCAGGACATCGAGGTGCATGCGGTGTGCTACGATTCCCGCCAGGTGACGCACGGCGATGTGTTCGTGGCCATTCCCGGGACCAACGTCAATGGCGTACGTTTCATCGAAGAAGCGATGCAGCGTGGCGCGGTCGCAATCGTGCTAGAAGATGACGCCGCCCTGCCCGACGCCATGTTTCTGCATGCACGCGTCGTGAAGATCGTCGTGCCCGACAGCCGCATTGCGCTGGCACAGATGGCCGCCAACTTCTTTGACCACCCGGCATCCAGAATGCGGGTCATCGGCATCACCGGCACGAACGGCAAGACCACCATCACCTACCTGATCAAAGCGGCGTTAGAAGCATCCGGTGAAAAGGTGGGACTCATCGGCACGATTGCCGTCGATCGAGGCGGTGAGATACTCCCGGCGACGCACACCACGCCGGAGTCGCTGGACTTGCAGAGCATGCTCAGCGACATGGTCAAGCGGGGATGCACCTCTGTCGTGATGGAAGTGTCCTCCCATGCACTTGCCATGCAGAGAGTTCATGGGATCGCGTTTGCAGCGGGGGTGTTCACCAATCTGACGCAGGATCATCTGGATTTTCACGGCACGATGGAGAACTACCTGCAGGCGAAGAAAAAGCTGTTTGACATGCTTCCGGGGAACGCCGTGGCCATCGGGAATGCCGACGATCCGTCGTCCGATACCCTTCTGGCGGACACCAAAGCGAGGCGGGTCACATACGGCATGACATCCCCTGCTCAGGTCACGGCCGGCAACCTGAAAATGGACCTGCGCGGCATGAGCTTGACCGCAACGTGGAAAGGGCAGGTGCAGACAATCGTCACCCCGCTCACCGGAAGCTTCAACGCGGCCAACATCCTTGCGTCCTATGCCTGCGCGTGCGAACTGGGCGTGGCGCCCGCGACGGCGGCGCAGGGGCTCGCATCACTGAAGGCGGTCCGGGGAAGATTTGAGAAACTGGAGTCTCCCACCGGGTGGATTGCGGTCGTGGACTACGCGCACACGCCCGACGCGCTGGAACACACGCTGAAGGCAATTTCCGAGCTCCTACCGCGGCCGGACAGCAAGATCATCACGGTGTTCGGGTGCGGGGGGAATCGCGACAAAGACAAGCGTCCGAAAATGGGCAGGATCGCATCCACCCTGAGCACGATTACCATTCTGACCTCCGACAATCCCCGTCTGGAGGATCCCGGCATCATCCTCGCCCAGATCCAGGCCGGCGTTCTCCCGGGAAAAACGGTGTACGTCGAAAGCGACCGGCGTCAGGCAATCATCAAAGGCCTGTTGCTGGCAGAACCGGGTGATGTCGTGCTCATCGCGGGAAAAGGTCACGAAGACTATCAGGTTGTGGGGATAACCAAGTCGCACCTGGATGACAGGGAAGAAGTCGAGATGTTCATCCGGAACATGAAATGAAGCTGACGCGGACAGACCTGCGCTCCGTTGCGCATCATGCGTTCCGGCTGCCGGAAGATACGGCCGGCTGGTCGGCATCCGGGGTCTCCACCGATTCCCGGACAGTGGAAGCGGGACAGTTGTTTGTTGCGCTGCGCGGTGAGCGCTTCGACGGACACCGCTACATTCCAGAAGTCGTTGCCCGCGGCGTTGCCGGCGTGGTTGTGGATGCGCAGGGCGCAGCTGCGGTTCCGCCCGGTATGCCGGCCCTGATTGTGGAGAACACCTATGCCGCGCTCGGCCAACTTGCCGCGGTCTGCCGCCGGAAGTTCACAAAGCCGGTGATTGCAGTGGGCGGAAGCAACGGCAAGACCACCACCAAGGACATGATCACCTGCGTGCTGTCGTCGACGTATGCCGTGCTCAGCACGGAGGGGAACAACAACAACCACGTGGGTGTGCCCCTCACCCTGTTCAAACTGGCGAAGCAGCATGACATGGCCGTTGTGGAAGTCGGCACCAACCACCCCGGCGAGATCGCTGCCCTCAGGGACATCGTGCAGCCGACGCATGTGCTCCTGACCAATATCGGCAGAGAGCATCTGGAGTTCTTTGGCGATGTGGATGGTGTGGCGAAAGAAGAAACGGCGCTCTGGGAACCCGGCTCTTCGAAGAATCCCGTAACCGCCTTCGTGAATGCGGACGATCCCTTGCTCGCCCGAAGCGCGAAAGCTGTGCGCAAGCGCGTGCTCTACGGCTTCCGTTCACGGGGAGCGAACGTCCACGGCTCGCGTCTTCGCCTTCAACCGGATGGTGGTGTCGCCTTCCGGTTCGCAGGCCGGGCAATGAAAACCCCGATGGAGGTGCAGCTTCGGGTCCCGGGTCTGCATTCCGCGGCCAACGCACTGGCCGCCGCCGCCGTCGGGCTCTCGTTCCGCGTCAAGCCGGGGCTTGTCCGGGATGCATTGCAGGCGTTTACAGCAAGCAGCAAGCGGATGGAAGTGGAAAACCATGGCGGTGTCATCATACTGAACGATACGTACAATGCCAACCCTGATTCCTCCGTCGCTGCGCTGGAGACGCTCGCTGCGTATCCCGCGACCGGCAAGCGCATCGCAGTCCTGGCGGATATGCTGGAGCTGGGACATGCGGGCGTTGCCGAGCACGAACGTGTCGGGGAAAAGGCGGGGGCGCTCAAGCTGGATTACCTGTTGACCTATGGCACGCTCGGCCGGATCATTGCGAGCGCCTCGGGATTGCGGACGGCGGTGAGCTACGATCAGAAAAACATCCTCGCGGAGTACCTGTTGGAACTGGTGGCGCCAGGGGATGTGGTGCTCGTCAAGGGTTCCCGCGGCATGAAGATGGAGGATGTGGTGCTCTTCCTTCGGGAACGGTTGGGTTCGCACATCCGTGCGGCCGGCTCCACAACACACTGAGCCTGGAAAAGCATGCTCTACTATCTCTTTGACTGGATTGATCGCATCTACAATCCGCCGGGTTTCGGCGTGGTGCGGTTTCTCACGTTCCGTGCAGCGGCGGCGGCCATCACCGCACTGCTGATCGCGTTCTGGCTCGGACCCAAGATTATCCGGGCACTGCGCAATCACCAGATCGGTGAAGCGGCCAAACTCGAAGCGCCGAAAACGCACCTCACGAAGGCGGGAACGCCTACGATGGGCGGACTCATTGTCCTGGCCAGCATCATTGTTCCGACCATTCTCTGGGGCAACATCGGCAATGTGTACGTGCTGCTGATTCTGTTTGTCACGGTAACGCTCGGCGCTGTGGGATTCATGGATGACTATCTCAAAGTTGTCAAGAAGAAACCTAAAGGACTTATTGGCAGATACAAAATCGTCGGACAGGTTTTTGTGGGGATCGTGGTGGGCGGGATCATCTACTTCTTCCCGCACTGGATCGACCCGGATCTCTGGTTGCTCCACACCTCCACGACCGTGCCCTTTGTGAAGAGTCTCGAATTGAACGTGGGACTTCTCTATATCCCCATGGTCATCTTCATCATCGTGGCCACCTCCAACGCCGTGAACCTGACCGACGGACTTGACGGACTTGCCATCGGCACCGTGGCCATCGTGGCATTGACGCTCGGCGTCATCTGCTATATCTCGGGTCATGCGGTGCTCTCCGGATATCTGACGATACCGTTCCTTCGCGGCAACGGAGAGCTTGTCGTGTTTTGTGCGGCGATGGCGGGCGCTGCGCTCGGCTTCCTGTGGTTCAACGCGTATCCGGCGCAGGTCTTCATGGGAGACACCGGTTCGCTCGCCCTGGGGGGCGCGATCGGTGCGTTGTGCGTCATCATCAAGAAAGAGCTTCTGCTCCCGACGCTGGGCGGCATCTTTCTTGCGGAAACGCTCTCGGTGATCATACAGCGGCTCTATTTCAAATACACCAAGCGGAAATACGGCGAAGGGCGGCGCGTCTTCCGCATGGCTCCGCTCCACCATCACTTTGAACTGATCGGGTGGCCCGAGCCCAAAATCGTGACGCGCTTCTATATTGCCGCGATCCTGCTGATGATTCTCAGTCTGGCGACATTCAAAGTCCGGTGAAAGACGTGGAATCAGAACGGATCCGGAATACACGCTTCAGTGTCATCGGCGCCGCGCGCAGCGGTATCGCCGCCGCACGCCTGCTCGCCGGTGCGGGAGGGCACGTGTTCGTGAGCGATACAGCGCCGCCGGAGTCGATGAGTGCGGCTATGGCCTCGCTCTCGCAGCTGGGAATCCCGTCGGAGTTCGGCGGACACTCGCCCCGGGCGCTGGACGCCGACATGCTGGTCATCAGCCCGGGTGTGCCTTCCACCGCTCCGCTGGTGCGCCAGGCGATCGAGCGTGGACTGCCGGTCGTGAGCGAGCTGGAAGCGGCAAGCTGGTTCGCAAAAGGGACAATGGTGGCGATTACCGGTACAAATGGCAAAACGACGACGACAACCCTCGCCGGCCGGATGTTCGAAGATGCCCGGCGGGCTTCCGTGGTCGCCGGCAATATCGGCACGGCCTTCTCCGAGGTGGTCTCCACATTGACACCGGAGCACGTTGCGATTCTGGAAGTGAGCAGCTTTCAGCTGGACCACGTGGACACGTTTCGTCCGAAGATCGCGGTGCTGCTGAACATCACGCCGGATCATCTGGACCGGTACGAGCATTCGATGGCGCGCTACGTGGAGTCAAAATGCAGGGTCTTTGCCAGGCAGGGACGCGGAGACGTCGTGGTCTACAACCGCGACGACGAAGTGACCCGCGATGCGGTCGAGAGGCACGTGCCTGCAGGAGTGCTCCTGCTGCCGTTCAGTGTGACGAGTACGTTAAGCTCCGGCGCGTGGGTCGAGAAAGAGGCCGTGATCACCCGGGTAGCGGGACAGCGAACGGAGATCCTGCCTACGTCGGACATCAGCATTCGCGGGACACACAACCTGTGCAACGCAATGGCGGCGACGCTCGCTGCGCAGGTGCTGGGCATCGGACCGGCATCTCTCAGGGCGACCCTGAGAAATTTCAAAGGCGTCGAGCACCGTCTGGAATTTGTACGCGAGGTGGGAGGGGTGACGTACATCAACGACTCCAAAGCGACGAATGTGGATTCCGTATGGTACGCCCTGCAGAGTTTCACGGCTCCGTTGATCGTGCTCATCGGCGGACGGGATAAAGGCAATGATTACGCACGGCTCGAAGAGCTTGTGCGCAAACATGTGAAGGCGATTGTCGCGATCGGGGAGTCGGCGGAGAAAGTCCACGCGGCATTCCATGCCGTGGTGCCGGTCGAAAAGGCCGCTACGATGAAGGATGCCGTGAGCACGGCCGCCGGGTTGGCCGTGCGCGGCGACGTCGTCCTCCTGTCGCCGGCATGTGCGTCGTTCGACTGGTTCACCAATTACGAACAGCGGGGGAAGGTGTTCAAGGATCTGGTGGCGAAGTTGCCCGGAGCGGCGGCATGATCATCAGCAAAGCGCGCAAAAACCATATCGATGTGACCACGCTGGTCGTGGTGCTCACGCTGATGGTCTTCAGCGTGGGCGTGGTGTACAGCGCGAGCTCCAGCTGGGCTCAGGAGCGCGTCGGGGAAAGCGGACGCCTCCTCGGCAATCATGCGGCGAAAGTGCTGGTGGGATTCTTCCTGCTCTTCATGACCATGCAGATTGACTACCGGATACTTCGAAAAATCTCAAAGATCCTGCTGATCGCAGTCGTGGCGTTGCTGTTCGTCACGCTCGGATTGGGCGTGATGATCAAAGGCGCCTCCCGCTGGATCCAGCTGGGTGCGGTGGGTCTGCAACCCTCGGAGTTTGCGCGGCTCGCCCTCATCATCCACCTCGCTGCCCTCATGGTGCGGAAACAAGAGCTCGTGCGCAATCTCTCGGCAGGGTTTCTGCCGCTGATGTTCTGGGTGGTCGTTGTGGCGGGACTGGTCATGGCGCAGCCGGCGTTCAGCACCGGTGCGGTCCTGATCGTGGTCAGTATCGTCATGCTCTATCTCGGCGGTGTCCGGGTGAAACATCTCGGGTTCACCCTTGCCGGCATCGTTCCGCTCCTCCTTCTGTACATGGTGAGCGCGGAGTACCGGATGAGACGTGTGATGGGGTTCGTGGAGAGCATCACGGAAGGGAATGTCCGGATGAACCACCAGGTCTGGCAGGGCATCCTGGGGTTTGCCAACGGCGGCATTTTCGGACTCGGGCCGGGGGGAAGCAAACAACGGGACCTGTTCCTCCCCGAGCCGTTCGGCGATTTTGTGTTCTCCATTATCGGCGAGGAATACGGACTGATCGGCACGCTGGCCGTGCTCACGCTGTTCCTGATCTTCCTTTTCCGCGGCCTGGCGATTGCACGGCACGCGCGGGACGACTTCGGACGGCTGCTGGCGTTGGGGATCACGGTTTCCATTACGCTGTACGCGTTCATCAACGCGGGCGTGACGCTCGGGGTGTTGCCGACCACCGGGCTTCCCCTCCCCTTCATCAGCTATGGCGGATCATCCATGATTGTGTCGTGCCTTATGGTCGGCATATTGCTCAATATCTCGGCGCAAACCGATATGCATCCGCGGCTTGCCGCTGAGGCCGGAGAAGTGCGTCCGCTGGAACCGGTATCGGAGCCGGTGGTCGGGAAAGTGTACTAGGCGATGGGACCGCGGCTTGTATTCGCCGGCGGCGGGACGGGGGGACACCTGTACCCAGGACTCGCGATTGCGGATGCTGTGCGCGCCATCGCACCGGATGCGGAAATCATGTTCATTGGCACAAAAGGAAAAATCGAAGCGCGGGTCGTCCCCCGCCACGGCTATGCATTCGCCACGATCTGGATCAGCGGCGTCCGGAGATCACTCTCACTGTCCACGCTTCTGGTGCCGGTCAAAGTCGTGACGGCGCTGGTGCAGTCGATACTGCATCTCCGGCGATTCCACGCCGACGTGGTCGTCGGCACGGGAGGATATGTATGCGGACCCCCGGCCTATGCGGCATTGCTCATGGGAATTCCTATGGTCCTGCAGGAACAGAACAGCTATCCGGGCGTTACCACGCGAATGCTGGCGCACCGCGCACGTCAGGTGTATCTGACGTTCGAGCGTTCGCGCGCATTCTTGCGGCGGCAGGACAATACCATCCTCACGGGCAACCCCGTGCGCGGCGCGGTCGGGTCGGTAACCCGTGCAGAGGGTGCCGGACGGCTTGGCCTCGACGCTTCGAAGAAGACGCTTCTGGTGGTCGGAGGGAGTCAGGGCGCGGCGTCCATCAACACCGCGATGCTCAATGCGGTCCGCGACCTGGGCGTGCTTGGCGTGCAGATCCTGTGGCTGACCGGCGAGCGGGACCATGGCCGGATACAGGCCGGTTTGGCATCGCAAACCGGGCTCGGCCGGATCCTGGTGCTACCGTATCTCGAGCGGATGGAAGACGCCTACGCCGCTTCGGATCTGGCGGTGTGCCGGTCCGGAGCCACCACGCTCGCAGAACTTACATGCGCCGGGCTACCCTCGGTCCTCGTGCCGTTTCCCTTTGCGGCGGCGGATCACCAGACCGAAAACGCGCGTGCAGTCGTGGAACAGGGTGCAGCACTGTTGTGCCCGGACAGCGAAGCGGCAGCGCGACTGGGTCCGATGCTGCGTGAGTTATGGGAACACCCGGAACGCCTCGCCGCGATGAGCTCGGCGGCGCGCAAAGCCGCCCGGCCCGATGCGGCGCACCGGATCGCACAGAGCGTGCTCTCGATCATCTCCTCACGCCATGACGGCTGAAGAAAAGACATACAAATACAAACTGGATTTCTACTACCAGTCGGCATTGATCTACCTGATCACCCTGATCGCGTATGGCGCCATCAAGGGAAAGCTGGGCGAACAGAAATTCGAGTATGTGCTCAACGATCCGTTCCTGTATATCATCGTGTTCTTTGTGGTGATGTCGTTGATCGCGCTCGGGCTCAACGCCTTGCGCAACCGCCGGCTGGTCCTGACGAACGATGCGATCATTTTCAGGCACCGGTGGGCAGACAGGCGCATCCCCATCGCAGACATCGAGTGGATGCACATCGGCCGTGAGCCGAAGGTGCGCACCAGCGGACGGCTTCAGGTGATTGTTTTCAAAATCAAGGAAAAACGGCGGCTGTATCGGATTCGCGTCGGACGGTACGAACGGGAAAGGGATCTCGTGCAGCAGATGCACGCCATCGCGTCCCGTCTACCCGCGCGCAAACAGCGCATGTGGCGCCGCCCGCGCATTACCGATCGCTAAGGAAACGAACGCATGTTCTCCTCCATCAAAAAACTTCATTTTGTCGGCATCGGCGGCATCGGCATGAGCGGCCTGGCAGAAATCCTCGTTGACCAGGGCTTCACTGTCACCGGGTCCGACCGCGCAGCAAACGACAATACCGAACGCCTTGAGCGCCTTGGCATCCGTGTCGCCGTGGGTCACAAAGCCGAGAACCTCGACCCGGACGCAGACGTCCTCGTTTACTCTTCCGCCATCCCGCCCGAGAATCCGGAGATCGTGGCCGCACACAGGCGCAATATCCCGGTAATCCGCCGGGCGGAAATGCTGGCAGAGGTGATGCGCCTGAAATACGGCATCGGGATCGCGGGCACGCACGGCAAAACCACCACCACGTCCATGGTGAGCCTGGTCCTGATGGAAGGCGGCGTCGATCCCACGGTCATCGTCGGCGGCAGGCTCCACGGCCTGGCCGGATCCAACGCCCGCATGGGCAAAGGTGAGTTCATCGTGGTTGAGGCGGACGAGTACGACCGCTCGTTCCTCTCCATCACGCCAACCATCGCCGTGCTTACGACGCTGGAGACCGATCACCTCGACTGCTATCGCGATCTGGAAGACATCAAGTCCGCGTTCATTCAGTTCGCTGCAAAAGTCCCGTTCTACGGGTTTGTGGTGTTGTGCCTGGATGAACCCGCACTGCAGGACATCATGCCCAGCATCAAGAAGAAGATCATCACGTATGGGCTGAACGGCCAGGCGGATCTGCAGGCGGTGGAACTCGTGCACAAACAGAACCGCACACGGTTTACGGTGATTCGCGGAGGGACCGAGCTCGGCAGCATTGAACTGCAGATTCCCGGGAAGCACAATGTGCAGAACGCGCTCGCGGCAATCGCCGTCGGACTGGAGCTGGGCGTGTCGTTCGAGAACGTGAAGAAGGGCATCGAGAAGTTTACGGGGGTCTTCCGCCGGTGGGAGGTCAAGGCCGAGGCAAAGGGCATTACCGTGGTGGATGATTACGCGCATCATCCGACGGAGATCAAAGCCACGTTGTCCGGTGTGAAGGCGGGATGGCGCAGGCGGGTGATCTGTGTCTTCCAGCCGCATCTTTACTCCCGGACGCGCGATTTCTATGACGACTTCGGGCGGTCATTTTTCAACGCGGACGTTCTGGTGATCACGGATGTCTACCCGGCCCGCGAAGAGCCGATCCAGGGAGTCAGCGGGGAGCTCATTGCCAATGCCGCCAAAGTGTTCGGGCACAAGCAGGTACACTACGTGCCCGACAAAACGACCGTCCCTGCATTTCTCATGAGCATGAAGCAGGAAGGCGACATCATCATTACCATGGGCGCAGGCGATATCTGGAAGTTCGGCGAGCACTTCATTGCGTTGCTGAAAGGAGCGCACTAGTCTGATGACCCCGTCCCTCCGAAGCGGCGCGCCGGCGCCGTCCCGACGCAGGGGCGGCGTGCTGCTGCTGATGACGCTCGTGGTTGTCTCCGGCGCCATCGCCATCGGCGCATCTGTCTGGAAGGGCGACCTTGCGGTACACAAGGTCATGACCGAAGGGAACAACATCGTCGCAACAGAATCCCTTGTGCGACTTGCCGCAGTGCCCAGGAATCTGCCGCTGGGAGAACTTGATCTCGCGGCCATCCGCAAACGGGTGCTTCAGAATCCGTACATCAAAGAGGCCTCCGTGCATCGGGATTTTCCGGATCGCGTGCTCATCCGGGTGGAAGAACGTGTGCCGGTCGCTTCGCTCGTCTCGCAGAAACTCCTGTATGTGGACGAAGAGGGAGTGATCCTCCCGGGTGTGCAATCGGAGTTTGTGTTTGATCTGCCAGTCATCACGGGCGCTCAGAGAGTTCAGGAATGCCGGGCGGGGAAGCGAATCACCCACCCCACGCTCCTGGAAGCCCTGCACGTGGTGTTGGCCGCGGACAGGATGGGCGGCACCCTGCGCCGCCGCATTTCGGAAGTCCATCTGCAGGGAAATGGCGAATTGTTGCTGTATACGGCCGAGTACGGAATACCGGTACACTTCGGCCGGGGCTCCATCGTGGACAAGCTGATCCTCCTGGAAAGCTTCTGGACCACAGTGGTAAGCGGCCAGGGAGGACGTGCGTTGCGTGCGGTAGACGTTCGCTTTGCCGATCAGGTCGTGGCGCGCTGGGAACCGACAACGGAAACCACTACGAATTGACATTTGTCACCGGAAGGAATCACCATGGACAACATGCTTGTAGGTCTGGACATCGGGACCACCAAAATCTGCGCGGTCGTGGCTGGGACAGATGAGAATGGCAAGGTCAACATCCTTGGCCTCGG
>JADLEA010000170.1 GCA_020846365.1 Bacteroidota bacterium | reverse complement strand
TTGCGGCCACGCCCAGTGCGCTCTTGAGGGCCTCTTCAGATTGGTCGTAGACATGCGCGAGAATGACGGCCTGATCTCTGGTTGCGTTGTGCAGTGCCACTTGATCCTTTGTCACCAGCGCTGTGGTCGCAAGGATGAGCGCGCCCAGGGCGTACGCGGACGCGCCGGCCCTACCCAGGCGTACATACGCATAGAGAGCATGCAACGCTCCGAAGAACGCAAGCACAGCCAGGGCCGCCAGGACATAAACCCATCCCGAGAGGGCTGAATCGGGGAACGTCAGCATGGTCAGCACAAGCGCGACGGGGGCAGACAGGAGAGCTGCCGTCGAGAGACGGATCCCGGTCTGTTGCATGTGCGCGGTGTACCCGGCCTCCGCGTTTGCGGCCGCAGCGGAACGATGGTGGAAATACAGGATCCCGATTCCCGTCATTGCCGCGGCAACGGTGAGAAACAGCAGAACGGAAAGCCAGACATCCAGTGAAAGGAAAGCAGCGAAGAGCGAGTCGATGTCGTGCCAGTGCGCGGGGTTCGCACCGACCGCATGAGCAGCGCTGAAGCAGAACATCGCGCCCAGGATGGTCCACACCGCGATCGTCCCGCTGCGGCGGTGAGTCCCTCTTGCCCCGGCTTCCAGTTCGGCTACGGCCTCGGGGAGAGCCGCCTTCGAGCGCACCTGCAGGAGTGCATCCTCGACCCGGAAGGTGTACTGGTAGAAGAACCCGGCAATCCCTGCGGCAACGAGCAGAAGCACCCCCAGCGCGGCGAAGCCCGAT
The DNA here is from genome assembly GCA_020846365.1 of Bacteroidota bacterium. GTDB lineage: Bacteria > Bacteroidota > Ignavibacteria > UBA10030 > UBA6906 > JAGDMK01. The sequence goes on along the minus strand of JADLEA010000170.1, from coordinate 8,321 downwards.
GCGAGGGCCGGCGTTCCCTGGAAGATCTGAGCATACACGAACACGGTCGACAATGACGGCAGCACGCCCAGGAACGTGAAGACGGTCTTCGTGGGAAGCACGGCATTCACCATTTCCCGCGAAAGACGCCGGCCGTACATGTCCACGTCACGTGCCCTTCTCCGGTCAACCCACACCGCCAGGACCAGTGCTCCTGTGAGCAAAGCGACGTAGGGCATCGCCACTGCCATGACGATGTTGTAGATGAACAACAGCAGGTGAAAATGCTCGGTCGATTGCGGCAGCGCTATGCTGTTCAGGACTTCCATACCTGTCGGATCCTCATTGCGAGTCTTACTGAGTTCTCTGTGCCGCGGAGTGTTTCCCGGCGACCTTGCGGCGCCCTCTGCGAGAGTCCGCCTTCAGTTCCGCGAATCCCTCCTCTGGTCTCATTTGAATTCGCTGACCCCGGGGATGAGCGGCGCATACGGTTTCGACGCCTCAGCCGATTTGTCTCTGTACCAGATCTCGAATGCGGGAGGATCGAGGGCCACCAGCTTGGTGTACATGTACGCATGGCGCAGGCCGCAATACTCCGCACACGCGATATCGTAACTGCGCACCTCAGGCGTGCTGAACCACATAATGTTCTCGCGGTTCGGGATCGCATCCTTCTTGATCCGGAACGCCGGGATGTACATCGAATGGTTGACGTCCTGAGACGTCAGCGTCAATTTGACCGGCTCCTTCACCGGCACGTATAGCGTGTCCGTTTGCAGTCCGTTGGGGTATTCAAACGTCCAGGACCACATTCTGGCAGTGACCTTGATCGGAATCGCCCCTTTCGGAACGTCGATCATCTGCTTGTACCCCTCCCATCCCATGTAGAACATGCCCATGAAGAGAATGAGCGGTATCACCGTCCAGGCCACCTCCAATGGAAGATTCCCCTCGATGTTCGTCGGGTGGGGGTTCTTCTTCCTGCTGTACCGGAAGACAAAATACACCATGGCACCCATCAGTCCGATCAGGACCAGGGTGGAGATACCCACGATGAACAAGAACGTGGTATCAACGTAATCCGCAAAGGGCGACGAGCCAGTGAACATGATTCCAGTCTCCGGTCAAGCCGGCGTTCAGTGAAAAGCGTAGTCGAAAAACGTCAGGGTGATGAAGATCAACAACGTCCCGAGGGCCACGAGCGCGAAGACCCGGAACGTCCGCTCCTCGAAGCGGAGATGCATGAACATATTCAGGACCAGCAGGCTCTTCACCGACGCGATAACGAGGGCCGTGATGATGACCCACCGGCCGAGTTCGATTCCCGCCAGCGAGACGGTCAGGGCCGTCAGGACAAGGAGGCCGAACCAGATCAAAACGTATGTGCCGTACGATATCTTGTGCGGTGTTTCGGCGTGCGGCGTCCGGGTATGTTGATCCATGGGTATCCTCAGTGCAACAGATAGAACAACGGGAAAAGGAAGATCCAGATGATGTCCACAAGGTGCCAGTAGAGAGCGCCGGATTCCAGCCGGACGAAGGATGTGGCGTTGATCGTCCCGCGGCGAATCGCCTCGAAGTCGTAGATCAGCACCCCCATCCCGATAATCACGTGCAGCGCGTGCAGCCCGGTCATGACAAAATACAGTCCGAAGTAGAGGATGACGCCCTGCGGCTGCGCCAGGAGCTCGGGCGCTCCCGGATAGATCCCGACGTCAAACTTGTGCCCCCATTCGAAGTACTTGTTGACCAGAAACGCCAGCGCGAGGAGTATGGTCATCCCCACCAGCGTCAGGGCAAAGGTTTTCCTCCCCTCCTGGATTGCCGTAATGGACATTGCGACGGTGAGGCTGCTGGTGAGAAGGATGATCGTGTTCACCGTGCCGACGAACGTGTCCAGCTCGGCGGCCGCCAGGTGGAACGCTTCGGGGTGAGTGAATCTGTAGACCGCGTAGACGATGAACATTCCCCCGAACAGAATCAGCTCGGTAAAGAGGAAAAGCCACATGCCGAGGCGCGAACCGACGTCATCGCGGTGTGCGTGCGGCCCTGCGGCGACTCCTGGCGACGTGCTGCTCACGGATGCTCCGCTTGTCGTTGTTCGTACTCTGAATAGTCGTATGGCCCGGTCGTCACCGCCGGTATGTCATGGAAGTTCTCGGTGGGCGGAGGCGAAGAGATGGTCCACTCCAGCGTCCGCCCGCCCCATGGATTCGCCGGCGCGGTCTTGCCCCTCTTGTACGCGATCAGGAGGTTGACCACCATGACAATGATACCCAGCACCAGTACCCATGATCCCACGGTGGAGATCAGATGGTAGGTCTGGAACTCGGGAAGATAGTCGTAGTATCTCCGGGGCATGCCGAAATATCCCAGGAAGAAAAACGGGAAATAGAGCATGTTGAACCCGACCGTGGTAAGGAACCAGGATGCCAACGCCGGGCCTTTGTTGTACATCCTGCCGAACATCTTCGGGAACCAGTAGTGCATTGCCGCGAAGAGTCCGAATCCCGTCCCGCCGAACATCACATAGTGAAAGTGCCCCACCACGAAGTACGTGTCCTGCACATGGATATTGACTGCCAGCGCGCCCAGCATCAACCCGGTGAATCCGCCGATGGAGAACTGAATGATGAACGAGAGGATGAAGAGCAACGGCACTTCGAGCACGATCGACCCCTTGTACAACGTCGCCACCCAGTTGAACACCTTGATGGCACTGGGGATGGAGACCAGGAATGTCAGGAGCGAGAAGACGAACATGCCCGTGTTGCTCATCCCCACGGTGAACATGTGATGCGCCCAGACAAGCGAACCGACGGCCGCGATGGCGACGCTGGAGAAGGCAATGAACTTGTATCCGAAGATCGTCCGCCGCGCAAACACGGGGAGGATTTCCGACACCACCCCCAGTCCCGGCAGGATCATGATGTAGACCGCGGGGTGGGAGTAGATCCAGAAGAGGTGCTGGTAGAGGACCGGATCGCCGCCCAGCGTGGGATCGAAGATGCCGACGCCGAACCATCGCTCCACCATCACAAGCAACAGCGTGATGCCGATGATCGGGGTTGCCAGGACCTGTACCCATGCGGTTGCGTAGAGCGACCAGGCGAACAGCGGCATGCGGAACCACCCCATCCCCGGTGCCCGCATCCGGTGGATCGTCGTGATGAAGTTCAACCCGGTGAGAATGGAAGAGAACCCGAGTATGAACGCGGCGATGAGAGCGGGGAGCACATTCGTGGAGGTCCGGACGCTGTAGGGAACGTAGAACGTCCATCCCGTATCCGCCGCCCCGCCCGGCAGGAAGACGGAGACGAGCGCCAGAAGTCCGCCGGCCAGAAACAGCCACCAGGACAGGAGATTCAGTCGGGGGAAGAAGACGTCTTTCGCCCCGATCAGAATCGGGAGGAAGAAATTGCCGAACACCGCGGGCAGGCCGGGGATGATGAAGAGGAAAATCATCATGATGCCGTGCAGCGTGAACAGCGTGTTGTACGTCTGCGCCTCGACCACGGTCTTGCCCGGGCTGAGCATCTCCAGCCGCATGACGAATCCAAATGCCACCGCAAGGAGGAAGAACACGCCCATGGTCATCAGGTACAGCAACCCGATGCGCTTGTGGTCTGTGCTGAAGATCCAGGCCCGGATCCCCGTGCGCTTCCCCGTATCCTCGTAGAATCCGCGAGTGCCCGCGTGCACGGACACGGCTTCCTGTGTCATGTCGTTGGTACCTTTCCACTGGCTTTTTTTCGCGGCCGGATGATGAACACGGCTACGAACACTGCGACGAAGAGGAGCACGACGATCCCGGAGACGCGCGTGGCGTTCATGGTGTACGTGCGGGCTTCCGGATCGTACCGGTAGCAGAACTTCAGCAGTTTCGCGATCGTGGGCCCCGTGCGGCCTTCCGCCGCTTCCATCACGGCCATCTTCACGTCGAACGGAAGATACTGGATGCCGTTGATATACCGCGTGATCTTGCCTTCCGGCGAAATGACGATCAGCGCCCCGGCGTGAATGTAATCGTTGCCATCCCGCTTGAAATAGAAACCGGCGGCGTCCGTCAATTGCCGGATCGTCGCGCTGTCGGCCGTCAGAAAACGCCAGCCGTCCGGGTCGATCCGGTTCTTGAGCGAATTCAGGTAGCTCTCTTTCTTCTGCGCCGCGAGCTCCGGCTTCTCACGGTGGTCGAAGCTGAGCGTGACCACCTGGTAGTCCTTGCCGATCTCGAGATCGGTCTTGTCCACGATCCGCGCCACCTCCGTCAGGAGGGGGCTGCAGATACTGGGACACCGGAAGTAGACAAACGTCAGAACCGTGGGGTGCTTCACGATGTCTTTCAGCGGGACCGGGTACCCTTTTTCATCATAGACCTCGAGCTGCAGGGGGAGCGTGTCGCCGAGTTTCTCCACAATACCGATTTCCGGCGGTGGCTGGGAAGGCGGCTGCGCAACGGCCGTCAGAGCCGCCGTGCACATGCACACCAACATAAAAAGCGTCTGTCGTGTCGTTCTTTTCATAGCATCGTTCTCCGGACAAACTGGTAAAGCGTCTCCCATTTGTCCCGGTCCAATTGGTTCACGGAAGCCCGGAATCCCAGCTGCACGGGATCCGGCGTGACAAACCGGATGAAGTCGTCCAGTGTGCCGACGCGGGATGATGCCGATTGCAGCGCGGTGAGGGTCCGTTCAGGGTTCTCGGTGACCCGGGCAAAAAGAACCGCCCCGGGATCGTCAGATCCCTCGAGGCGTGTGTAACGCTGTGTCACTGCAATCACATCGCCGGAATGTTCCGCAAGGATCCGCCGTTCTGCTTCGCGGATCGGGATCTGCGCCGCAATGACACTTCCCTTCGACAACTGATACACCGTTTCCAGCTCCATCAGTTCCTGTTCGCTGTCCATCGGCGGCACGGGGTTGAATTTCCGTATGAGGTGGAGCAACGCGAACCGGTCGGAGGGCGGGAGATACGCATACGAAGCCATCCCGTTGCGCACTATGCCGTCCTGCAGCGTACGGTAGATCTGAGAGATCTTCGCGCCGTTGGTCCATCCCTCGGCCGAGTGGAAGTTCCGGGGCTTTGGATTGAGCACGAGGCCCGCGGCTCCGTCGCCCTGCCCGTTGTCTCCATGGCACGAAGCGCAGTTCGCGCGGTACACTTCCCTTCCGCGAGTGAGCATCGCCTCCGTAGGGACCGACGCGGCACGCACATCCACCGGCGGAAGCACTCCCGGAGACTGATACGGGATCTCCCGAACAAAGGCGGAGGAATCCTTCAGAATCACCGGCAACACCCTGTTGTTTCCCACCGGGTTCAGGTTGTTGACATACAATATCCCGATGACCGCAAGCACCGCGAGGAAGTACAGATACGTGTACCCGAAGAGCCGGTGCGGGGTCCGCAGGATCTCTGTGAAGTCAAGTTCCGCTTTGTATGCGGGATGCTGATCCATCCTTCGTCCTCAGTTGGTTACAGACGGAAATCCAGGCCGCGTCGCAGCTTGGGATCTCCTATGGGAACAAGATTGTACCGCTTGCTTTTCCAGGAAAGAAGAAGCAGAATCATCCCGACGCCCACAACCGGAAAGCCCAGCTCCACCCAGCTGAGGGAAGCGCCCGTACTATGCGTCGGCATCACCAGCCAGTAGAGATCCAGGAGGTGCGCAACCAGGAGCCACACCGCCATGATCTTCAGCCGCTTCGTGTTCATCTTGGATTCCTGCGAGAGCAGCGCAAAGTACGGAACCCCGAACTTGGCGATGATCAGGAGCACGGAGACGAATTGCCAACCGTTTTCCCAACGCGCCATGAACCAGAAGGTCTCTTCCGGGAGGTTCGCGTACCATATCAGCATGAACTGGCTGAAGGCGATGTATGCCCAGAAGTTCACGAAGGCGAACATCAGTGCGCCCAGACTGTAGAAATGATCCCGTCGCAAGCCGGGGAGGTATCCCCCTTCATGGAACAGGATCACGATCAGCGTGACGGCCGAGACCGCGGCGAGAACGGTTCCGGAGAAGTAGTACACGCCGTAGATCGTGGAGAACCAGTGCGGATCCAGGCTCATCCCCCAGTCCACCGCCGTGAACGTGATCGAGATGGCGAAAAGCGGAAGAAAAACCGCCGCCAGGCGGACGTTCTTTGTGGTGAGCGATGCTTCGCGCGTGACATCCTGCGACGTGGAATTCCGGATAAAGAGCATGGAGAAGAGCACCCAGATACCCAGAAAGACGATCGTCCGTACGGTGAGGAACGAGACGTTTAGATAGGGTGTCTTTGCCTGAAGCACCGGATCCGCGTTGACCGCTTCCTGGTGCGTCCAGTGAAACACATCATGCAGGTTCAGGAACAGCGGTATGACGAGCAGAATGAGGAATGGCGAGAGTCCGGCCAGGAACTCCGTGACCCTTCTCATCGGGACGCTCCAAACGGCCCCCGTGATATATTCCAGGGCGATGAGGAAGATGGCTCCGACCGCCAGGCTGACCATGAAGAGATAGAGTATGGAAGCGTCGAACGCCGCGCGCACGGGCTCGAAGACGAATGCCGCAATCACCAGAACAACCCCGATCCCGAGCAGGATCAGTCCGATCCGGTCCACCTGAGGCGACAGGGTCTTGCTGGTATACGACGGGGTCTGCGTGTCGGTGCTCATTGGAGGTCGGACTCCTTTGCATGGTGGGCGCGTTGCAGCACGCGGATATAGTGCACGATCGCCCACCGCTCATCCCGGCTCACCTGCGCTGCATACGAGGGCATCACGTTCTGCCCGTCCGTCATCACATGATAAATGCTGCCATCGGGCCAATCCCTGACCTTGTCCGAGTGGAGCGTCGGGGGATTCGGGAACTGGCCTGCCAGCCGGCTGTCGCCGCGGCCAAAGTTGCCGTGACACGGGCTGCAAAACGTCATGTACTTCTCGCGGCCCAGGTCCAGCACGGGTTTCGTCACCGGGAGCGGGTTGACCAGGTACTTCCCCGCGTCTTCCGGGCGTCCTTTGTAAGGATACGGCAGGAACCCGCGCGCGACGGTCCCTTCGACAGGCGGGCGCATGCCGATCCCGTCACTGAACAACGCGCTGGCCGCCTGCGGCTTCAACTTCTCCTGCTCCATCATCCAGCTGAAGGGTTCCATGTACAGCATCACGTTCAGGCCGAGGTACGTGATGATGGAGACAACCATGCCCACGCCCGCCAGCAGGCCGACAAACTTCAGGTCGAACACCTTCTGCCCGTGGTTCAGGTCTTCCACATCGAAGTAGACCGGTCCCACATCCTTCCCCCCCACGGACTCCAGCATTCCCCGGACCCGCGCTTCGTCAAACAGCGGGTCAACAGCTTCAATGCTGATGCCGAACCCATCCGACGAAACACGCTTCAAGAACGGCGTGTCGTGCAGCGGATGACTGTTGTTGGGAAACTTGAAGTAGATCACGATCATCGAGACCACCGTGAGCACCGACGCGAGGAGGACGGTGATTTCGAACGCCACGGGCACGAACGCGGGCCACGACCAGAAGGGTTTGCCGCCGATGACCAGCGGGTAGTCCACCAGCGTAATCCACGTCATCAGTCCGACCGCGCTGACGGCACCCAGCAGGCCGAAGACCAGGGCAAAGTATCCGAGGGGAGACGGTTTCAGGCGCATCGCGCGATCCATGCCGTGGAGCGGGTACGGCGCGTGCACGTCATAGCGTGTGTACCCCGCTTTCGCCGTCTCTTCCACCGCGTGCATCAGCGCATCGGGCGTGTCGAAGAGTGCTGTGAGACCGTACAGTGGCTTTTTCATGCTTCTCTGTCTTGTAATGAACGCCGCATTCAGTTGTGTGCGTTATGCCCCGGCTGCGCGCCCGGAACGACCGACTTGATCTCTGCGAGCGAGATGACCGGTAACACCCGGACAAACACCAGAATCAGGGTGAAGAACAACCCGAGGCTCCCGACGAGGATCCCGACATCCACCGCCGACGGCACGTAGTGACCCCAGCTCGAAGGAAGGAAGTCGCGGGAAAGGGATGTCACCACAATCACGAACCGCTCGAACCACATCCCGACGTTGACCAGCACCCCGATGCCGAACATCAGCGGAATCGAGCGCCTCACCTTCTTGAACCAGAAAAGCTGCGGGAAGATCACATTACACGCAACCATGGTCCAGTACGCCCATGCGTACGGTCCGAGCGCCCGGTTGATGAACACGAACAACTCGAACTGGCTTCCGCTGTACCAGGCGATGAAGTACTCCATCGCGTATGCGTAGCCCACCATGCTCCCGGTCAGGATCATCACCTTGTTCATCTTCTCGAGCGTGTCCAGCGTGATGAGGTGTTTCAAATTGAAC
>JADLEA010000169.1 GCA_020846365.1 Bacteroidota bacterium | reverse complement strand
CGGGGTCAGAAACTTAATGAGCTCCGGCACGCTGTTTCGCCAATGATGGGCGCTCGCTTCCATACCCAACGAATACTCCAGCACCGTTGGTTCTGTCAAATCTACTTAACAGAGTAATACTAGGTGATTGTCCGCGGTTCCAGATCGAGTTGCTACGGATGACGATTTTACAAGAGGGACTGAATGAGCTGCTCTTTGGGCACGCCCTGCACACATCTAATAGCCGAGTCGTACTCTTGCAGGCGCCACAATGTGTCCTCCCCAAAGTCCAAGAACACCGGCGCAGTGGATTCAAACCACACGGTGTGCGGTCGGACCCATTCAAATTGGTGCTGTCCGATGTACTCCCGTTCAATTTCGGATTTGATGCTCGAAATGGAGTGGAGTTCGACCAGATCTCCTGGCTTCGTATCTGGGTTCTCCGATTTCCGCCAAAAAATCCCGCTGCTGCGGGGCCACTTCGATGTCGCGGGGCAGAAAACTAGATCTTGAGCAAACTCAGACCTGGGATCCGGCAATGCATGCAGCACCGTAAACTGAGCAGCGAAGCGTGCTCCGTTTACAACCCAGAGCATTCGCCCGTAGAACAATTCGCGCGCGTAGAGTTCAGCCAGCGAGATGGCCGAGTTCTGGAACTCAACCACTACACCACACTGAGTCTTCACATCGGCAACATGCTTCTCCCCCGTCGCACTGTCGAAATGAACCACCTCACGGCTCTCTGGAGGGAACCTCGATTTCCAAGCACGATGCCACTCGGTCTCGTTCTCCCACCAAGAGTCACAGTGGCGTTTCCCCCGATGAGCCCAATGCCATAGCCGCATTGGTCCACACTTCGACACGGTGGCTTCCGAGCACACCGGGCAGATCCCTTCTAGGTTTGGTTCGGGAGCGTGTCTGGCACCGTCGATAAATGCGTATTGCATGATGGCATGTTCCGCCATAGTTCATAGTAAAGCTGGAGATCGGGGAACACCACTTGGCCGTCTAGTTGGGTTTCACTGAATGAATCCGCGTACCCGCTTCCGGCGGATTTGCAGCGGGTAGTCGCCTCCCGTAAACCAATCTGGTACCACGACGAGACGGGCTTCATCCGCGCAGAGGCGAGGCGAGCGCACGACTCGGTCGGTCAATGAATACATGATCGGACCTCTGAATGCGCACTCTGACCGTCTCAACTTGGATCTCGCCCGCCACGACACCGTGGAGGACCGAGGTTTCTTTCCGGCACCCCCGCCGACACGCTTGCTGCGGAGCCCCCGTTCTGATTGAAAAACCAGTAGATGGACAATAACACCCGCTCGCATGGGTCGACTCTTTCCGTATTCGACAATTTTGCAGTCTTCTCGTCGGCAGGCCTTGCGGTTAGACTTCGCCCAGAAGTTCCTTCTACGACAAAACCCAAGGAGGTGCAGAAGTATATGAGCGAATCTGTGCTCATCGCGAGCGACAGCAAGCTGACCCGCGAAGAACTTGCCCTGGTGCCCACTCCGATGGGCACCCTGACCCACAAACCCATACCTCACGTTGAGGTAGTGAACGCCCTCATCGAGACTCTCGGTTTCCGGCACATCGGGGTCGTCCGCGAGGAGTATGCCATCTCTCGCGACGGCATGAAGATGTTCGGCGTCATGGAATTGGATCAGGGTATGCATGGCGCCCGGTTCGCGCTCGGCGTCCGTAACTCCCACGACAAGACCTTCCGCCTAGCCGTAACGGTTGGCTACAAGGTCTTCGTCTGCGAAAATCTGGCGTTTTCCGGAGACTTCGCTCCGGTCCTAGCCAAGCACAGCAAGCATTTCTCCCTACAGAACGCCCTCTCAGTTGGAGTGGACGACATGCAGCGCAACTTCAAACCGATGGTGGAAGCGGTTGAGCGCTGGCGCAATTCTCAACTCTCGGATGTTGCCGCTCGGCTCATCATCTACCAAGCCTTCATTGAAGGCGAGCTTGAGGTGCCTCGGCACCTGGCCCGACCGGTTCACGACCTGTACTTTAATCCCACACACGAGGAGTTTGCTCCGCGTACCATGTGGAGTCTCTCCAACGCCTTCACTGCGGCTTTCAAGGAGCTTGACCCCATCCCGCAGTACAAGGCCACCGGCAAGCTGGCCGGATTCCTGGGAAGCCATGCGTTGGAAGTTTCCGCCCGGTCAGATAGTGGCGACACGCTTGTATCTCCAAGCTTTCGCTGACGCGGCCGAGGAGCCGCACAACTACCTTCGCCGGCATCTTGGCGGCGACTGGGGCGACGTTAGCGAGGGAGACCGCGAGGAGAACGAACACTCACTCGCTCAGGGGTTCCGGTTGCTCTCCGCTTATACCCTCCACAACGGCACGCGCTTCTGGATTATTACAGAAGCCGACCGTTCGGTCACAACTTTCCTCCTCCCGGAGGAATACTAAAACGCCACTCTTAGTTCGGGAGTGGCTTTTTTCGGATGCGCCGCGTACCCAACGTGGTCAGCGTCTTGCTGGTGCGGTGTGCATATCTGCCTTGCTAGAAAGCTCGCTGCCTTCTACAATTCAAAGTAGATTCAGTTCCTCAAAAGCCACAGACCAACTCCAGGAAATTGTCGTTGTCATAGTACCGCTGGTACCGAGATGCACGGGATCAGATTTTCGCCTCCACATTTCTCTTGACCGTAGCGGAGACCGGCAGTACCGTAGAAAAGCGTATTACTAACTAAAAGTGAGCTCGGCAGCGCCAAGTGTTTTGCCGAGTGCGGCTGCTGAGTCAAGGGGGATAGACTTGATGCCTCTGTGCCGCTCGCTGCTCCTGCCAGCAATTCTGCTCTGCTCCGCTACGCTCCATGCTGGTGTGACTGGTCTTGATTTTGAAGGTCTCTCTGACCTGGAGTCGGTGACCATCCAGTTTCCGGGGCTCACCTTTTCAAACACCATCACCTTAACCGCGGGCATCTCTGTCAACGAGTTTGATTTCCCGCCGCGGTCGGGAGTGAACGTGGCGTCGGATGACAGCGGAGCGATTGAAATCCTCTTCAGTACGCCCATATTGTCGTTCTCCGGATACTTCACCTACCTCGTGCCGCTCTCGCTCCAGGCCTTCGGGTTGAATGACGCCATGGTGGCTTCCACACCTTCGCTGTTTTCGGCCAACGACGGATATTCCGGAGAGCCGGGGAGCAGTCCAAACGAGTTTCTGCAGGTGGCGTACGCTGGTGGAATCTCGCGGGTGGTCATCATTGGAGATTCCTTCGGCGGGTCATTCACGATGGACGACGTGGAATACTCCGCAGTTCCCGAACCGTCCACCGGACTTTTACTTGTAAGCGCGCTTTCTGCTCTCACTTGCTTGAGCAGGCGGCGTTCAAAGCTTATCAATAACTATACTTTCATGCGCAAAACTCTTCTTGTTTTCGGAGCGGCAGTCCTTCTTCTGGGAGGCGGTTTATGGTGGCTTCGGGCTGCCCCCGTCACGCCGCCACCAGTCTCGGCGCCGACCGCCACGCCAAACATTGTCACCGTGGCTACTCCTACTCCGGTGCTGTTCACCGTTTCCATTCCAGAGCCAACCCTGAACCCTGCAAGCGTCAATCTCCTGCGCGTCAATCTGGACGGCAGCAGCACCGTGATCGCCCAGATGCTTGACAACGGACAGAACGGAGACGAGAAGTCGGGAGACAAGGTTTTCACCGCTCGGCTGACGCTTAACGAGGTACAGCCAGGAACACTCGGCTTTCAAGTCTCCGCTGCTTTCCGTGGCGTAATACGACGTTCGCTTTCAGACGTTCTGCAATTCGCCGCTCTCGCTCCAACTTCCGTTCCAGTCGTTCTCCCGCCGGATCCTGGGGAAGCCGGCAAGGCAACTCTTGAGGGGATCGATTCGGATGGTAATGGCGTGCGGGATGACGTTCAACGGTACATAATCTTCACATACCCGAACTCTGAGAAAACCCGTATTGCCTTGATGGTAATGGCGAAGGCGTCACAGCTCACCGTCCTCCAGTCATCTGACAAGGATGCGGCAATCAAAAATACAGAAGACTTCACCCGGGCACAACAGTGTCTCGAGCACTTTATTTTCTACAGAACCGCTCGAACTCTCAAAAACGATCTTCGAGCAGAATTGCTTAATACAGAAACAAGAACCAAAGCATGGCTTGATGCCCAACAACTCACTGCTGGTGAAGTGCGCACTGTGGCAATACAACCACACGAGCTAAAAGCGAAGTGTACTTTTGATCTCGACTCCATGGAGAACTGACGATTGTGAGCAGCGTACGGCCGGTGTTCATACTTCTTATGGCGAATGCCCCTTTCCTATTCGGAGGTGTACAGGACGCGCCCTGTGTTTTTGGAACCGAGGTGTTTTTTATTAACGGCGTGTGGAGTGATCCCTACGATTCGGCAAGGGAGTTGGCGACCCAACTACAAGGGCGAATTGTTGGTACACCAGTTGAATCGAATTGCATTAATATATCATATGCATTAAACCAGTCACATGGGTTGATACCCGACGTGATCCAAGCCATCGATCAGATATGGTTAGGAGCGGCTTCGCAGTTCTGGCGCATCATTGGACATATCGCACCTTCGACACCTCAGTTTGAAGCAATGTTCGAGGAAATCACGCGCAGTCTTACAACTCTCGATTATGTTATCTCGGAAGACCTGGAGCAACACCTCGGACACTACAGGCAGTCAAGCCAAGGCCGTCATAATAAGCTTGTGCTCATTGGTCACTCTCAAGGAAATCTCTATGCGAGCCGTGCGTATGCTCAACTAACGGCGGAGCCGCCTGTTTTGACCAGAAATGATCTGCGAGTGATCGCCGTGGCCACACCGGAGAGTTCCGTGGCCGGAGAGTCAGGGCCACTAGCAACGTTGCCATATACGACATTAAGGGAAGATTTCATCTCGGACGTTCTGTTTGTTACTGTTAATCCTCGGAGGCTGGTTCCTAACATTCATAATGATCAGTTTCCAGGCTGTCTCAGTGCTTCATTGTGCCATGAGTTCATTGACTCGTACCTGTATGGAAATGTGAGTGGTGCGCGGATAGCAGACCAACTAAGCGCGGCAATCACCGCGTTGTCCGCGGGGCTTCCACCTCCTCCCAACCAGCCACCCACGGCTGGTTTTACGATGACCTCGATTCCGTTAGCACCGGTTCCCAACGGTCAAACACTGAATCTGACTGTTCCGCTAGGCGGCAGTGTGGAAGTGCATTTAAACGCATCATTAAGCACTGATCCTGACGGAAGTGTTACTGCCTGGCAATGGACTGTGAATGGAACACAAGTGGCTACAACTGCTAGTTTTTCTCGCTCCTTCACTACGGGTTCCTACATCATCAGCCTATTTGTCACTGATAATCAGGGTGCTGCCTCTCAAACTGCTACCGGCACAGTGAGTGTAACCGAGAGTGTTCCGCCGCTTGTTCCAACAAGCTACGCCCTTACCGACCTAGGGGTTTTGCCGAATGGAACTTTTAGTATAGCGACAGCGATAAACAACCGTGGTGTGATCGTCGGGCATGGTGATTCCACAGCGTCTCCAGGGTACAGCGATTGTGGCGGCCCCAGACCGTCCAGTCCGTTCATTTGGACGGCACTTACCGGAATGAAGTTTCTTGACGCACTTCCTCCTGTGGATTATTCCGGAAATGGGAGCATTGTGATGCCTTGTGATGGAATAGCTCGTGGAATAAATGACGACGGAGTAGTAGTTGGTCACCTGAGATTTGGAACTGGAATATCTCGGCCATTCGTTTGGGTCAGTGGCGATGGGATGCAAGTTATTCCTGATGGCAATGGTGGCGCGAACGCTGTGAATAACTCTGGTCTTGCTGTCGGGGGTGCAAGCTCTGTTGCGTTTCGGTGGTCATCAACTGGCGGATTTCAATCTCTTGGTATCACGTTGCAAAGTAGTTGGGCATACGATGTCAATGAGCTGAATCAAATCGTGGGTCATTCACAAATTGAGTTCTGCAACAGTTATCCCGTGATGTGGAATAACGCGGGACAGCCTCAAGGGATCAGTTTGGATGGCCTAACTGAGACCCTGCCTCCTCATCAGTACCTCTGTGGGAATCATGCAACGGGGGTCAACAACATGGGAGGGGTTGTCGGATCTGCGACTGCTGTAACAAGTAACGGCACGTATCCAATTGGATGGATATCCAAAGATGGTGCTGCCCAGTCAGTTGGGGAACTGCCTGGCTTTGAAGGTACCGGGACTACGGCTTTAGGGGTCAACGATAATGAGGTTGTTGTTGGACAGAGCAAAGGGCGTGCGTTTGTGTGGACACGAGGGAGTGGGATTCGCGATCTGAACTCACTTCTGGATACCAGTGGGGCTGGTTGGACTCTGGTGTCGGCAAACGCAATCAATGCGATTGGTCAGATCGTTGGGTACGGTAGTCACAATGGCGAGACGCGGGCCTTCCTTTTGAACCTTGTCCAGCCACCATCCGGCGTACTTTTCGAAGATCATTTCAATAGGCCTAATTCGGCGCTCTTGGGTCCACCGTGGATTGAGTACCTTGAGCTTACTAGTGACACGGTGATACAAGGAATCAATGTTGATCCTGGGTATATCGAACTGAACTCAAATGCCCTGACTGTTCATTACACAGAATCTGGCCGGCCGGGCTCAGTCAATGCACACCCCTATGCCTATGCACCACTCAATGGAACTGTATCTTCGTATCCCGACAACCTCGGGGCCGCGTCATCAGCTGCTACTGGTACTGCGAAAGTGAGGGCGTTTGGGTATCGGAAAAGAACCTGAGGCAATGTTGAATCCAGGTGTGCTTTCAATTGTTGTGCTTCAGTCGCTTCATCGCCTGGGCGACGGTCTGAGCGATGGCTTGTTTGCGGGCCTTTTCCTCTGCGTTGCCCAAAGACTTGAACCTCACCTTCACCTTGTATCCCTTCACTACCTCTTCCTTCCCGGCGACGCTCGCTTGGAGCTGTCCGATGAATGAGAAAAGCTCTTCCGGCGCGAAAAGCCGGACCCGGGCGGAATCCTCTTCACTCAGCTTATCCAAAAAACCGGCGGCTTTAGAGATGATTCGTTTGTTGGGCGAGACCATGACGGCATAATCAAATCCGGCGGCTAGGCACTTCTGGAGGTTGCCGATTTCATGCTCCAGGCTAGTGTCCTGAGCGAGAAATACATTGCATAAGTCAGCAGGAGGGCGCATACTTGGGTGTGCGCACAGGCCGGCCCAAGAAACCGCTGGAGATCACGGATGTGGATCGCGAGAAGTTGAGCACGATG
>JADLEA010000168.1 GCA_020846365.1 Bacteroidota bacterium | reverse complement strand
GCGCTGAGCTCCCGGTCCCCCCTGGTGAACGCGCTCGTGGCCGACCGCTCGAACTCGAAACCTTCCACATCCATCGCGATCCGGTGCTGATCGAAGCGCACCTTTCTGTAGGTCTTCATCTCCTGAAGATCCAGCTCATGAATTTCGCCCACGTGCAGAAGCATGATGATCTTCCGGAAATCCGGGGAGAAGCTGATCGTGCCCCGCTCCGCGGTGATGAGGATGTTCTTCGTGGGGTTCGAGTAATCGTAGAGCGTGACGCCGGTCAGGTCGTTCGAGGTCTCCGACGTCTTCCGGACCAGGATGCTGTAGCCGGGCAGGTCCTGCGAAAAGACCCCGTTGACGAATGCGATGGTCGGCTTCTTACGGCGTATGTCTGTCGTAAGCGCTTTGAGGCGGTGATTGGTTTCCGGGAGGACGCTGTTGTTGAACCACACCATGATGAGCGCGACACATGCGCCGGCGATGAAGACGGGAGCCATCATCCGGTAGATGCTGACGCCCCCGGCCTTCATCGCGGTGATTTCATTCCGGGAAGAAAGCTCGCCGAATGCCATGAGAATGGCCACGAGGACTGACATCGGGACAGCGAGGACCAGCATCCAGGAGAGGCTGAGCGCGATCAATTCGATGATGACCCACGCCGTAAGCCCTTTGCCGACCAGCTGGTCGATGAACTTCATCACGAACTGGAGCAGAAAAACGAACATCAGGGTGATGAGGGAAAAGAAAAACGGCCCGACATGGGCGCGCAGGATATATCGGGGGAGCAGCAACATGCCCCAATATAGGGTTCCGGGCCCCTTTTTCCAAGTTTTTGCGTTGAACGGAGTTGCAATTCTCATGGGTTTTCTCTATGTTTCCTGCACTGCACACAGTGAGGAGTCCAATATCGATTTGGTTTGGTAATGGTTGTGCGCGGAGTTGCGGATGTAGTGGATTACGCCGTGCGAGAATCGAATTGAACTCCTTACATCGAAATTACTGGCCATATCTCCTGGTGCCCCCTTTCCGTTGGCTGCTCCCCATTGCGGGCGTTTGCGTCGCCCTGTTCCTTTGTGTTTTTCCTCTAGAAGGATCGGGCGTTCCGGCCGGCGAATACCCTCCGCCGCCACTGCCGCAGACGCAGCAATCGCAGCAGACCCAGATTCCCGGTCAAATCCCGTCTCAGGCGTTGCCGGGAATGTTCGGCGTTCAGGACACCTCGCGACTGGATACCCTCGGCCTCATCCGGGATTCGCTGGGCGTGTGGCGGGATTCGCTCGGATTCCGGCTGGACTCGTTGGGTGTCTGGCGGGATTCGCTCGGCAGACGGCGGGATTCTCTGCAGCTGGCACGCGACACCACGGGCATCAAGCTCATCAAAGACACGACGTACGTTGTCTACCTGGATTCCACATCCCGCCTGCGGCAATTCTCCCCCGTGCGCCGGGATCCCGTGTACACAGAGTTCTTTCCGGAACGAACATACCCGCTCTTTGGCGCCCGTAAAGTAGCAGGGTACCGGCGCGAAGCGACGCTGGATTCGTCCGGGACCACTATCGGTTTCCGGGAAACGATCGGCGGCGAGCCGGTGCGCATTCCGGTGAGCATGAACCTGCGGGAGTACGTCGCGGCGAGAACACAACAGGAATTCCGCAGGATGCTGGCCGATGAGGCCCGCAAGCCCAAGGCACTCGTGGCCCGCAACGACCTCGGCGAACTCCTGAGCAACATCACCCAGATTCACATCCCTATCCCTCCCAACCCGATCTTCAGCATCTTCGGCAAACCGGAGATCAAGCTGAACATCAGCGGCGCGGTGGACATCAAGGCGGGTTTCCGGAACGTCGAGACCGACCAGACCACGATTTCGTATCTGGATCAAAGCCGCAACGAACCGGACTTCAGTCAGGACGTGCAGGTGAACGTGAACGGGACCATCGGCGACAAACTGCAGATCTCGGCCGACTGGAACACGCAGCGCACGTTCGAGTATGAGAACCAGTTGAAGATCAAGTACACCGGGTACGAAGATGAGATTGTGCGCAGCGTCGAGGCGGGGAACGTCTCGCTGCAGACTCCTTCCTCGTTCATCGGGAGTAGCCAGGCGCTCTTCGGCGTGAAGGCGCAGTTCCAGATGGGCCCGTTGACCCTGACGACGCTGGCCTCCCAGAAGAAGGGGCAGATCAAAGAAGTGGCCGTGTCCGGCGGGGCATCGGAGCAAACGTTTGAGATGCGCGCCTATGAGTATGCGACAAACCATTTCTTTGTTGACACCGTGTACAAACAGTATTATGAGCCGTACTACCAGAACGACCCACCGACTGTCGTGACCGGCGTTCAAATCGTCGAGGAGGAGGTATGGGTGCAGCGTCAGGGAGGAGTACCGCTTCCCAATGAGCGGCTCGGCATAGCATACATCGAGCTTCCTGCGCTTAGCCAGGGAAATGCGTACAACGACTCGTGGCGGGATTCAGTCGACGTCCCCGGCCGGATCGAAACCGGGCCTTTCGTCAAATTGGACCCTTCGCAATATGAAATGGCAGGTGATGGATACCTTGGCGTCCTTTCTCTGAATACCAGCGTTGGAGATCAGCAGATCGTTGCCATTGCGTACCGGAATGCGGACGGTGTGCAATACGGAGAGTTGACGCGGGGAAGTGTGGCGGATACCACGAAGAGCCTCGTCCTGTTAATGGTGAAGCCCAAGAACCTCCTGTCCAATGGGAAGTCCTACCCGATTGCCTGGAACAAGCTGCTGAAGAACATCTACCCGATCCAGGGCATCGGCCGGAACGTAAAGAAGGCCGGCTTCACCCTGGACATCGTTCGCGTCGTTCCCGGAAGCGAGGATCAGAACAGCATATTCAACGAGCCGCTCTTGCGGGTGTTCGGGCTGGACCAGTACAACAGCGACGACACGCCTGCGCCGAACGGGGACGGGCAGTTTGACTACCGGGTGGGGCGCACCATCAACCAGGCCCGGGCGGAACTTATCTTCCCCCATCTGCGTCCATTCGATCACGGTGTGAAAGACTACCTCGATGCGAAGGGGACAATACTCCACCCTGACACGTCGGAGTACTTTTACCACGAAGTATATGACACCTCTCGCACGTTTGCCGAGCAGTCGCTGCGGAACAGGTATGTCATCCGGGGGAAGGCCACGGGTGAGGCGTCATCACGGTATTCCCTTGGATTCAACGTCGTGGAGGGAAGCGTCCAGGTGCTGTTGGACGGGGCTGCGATGGTGGCCAACGTGGACTATACCGTGGACTATATTATCGGCGAGGTTGTGATCAAGAACGCCCGCGCTCTGGTGCCGGGTGCGAATCTTCAAATCAAGTATGAGCAGAACGACCTGTTCCAGCTCGCATCCAAGACCCTGCTCGGTGCCCGGGGTGACCTGTCGCTGACAAAGAACTTGAACTTCGGGTTCACGGTCATGAATCTGAATCAGCAGACCTTGAGCGACAAGGTGCGTCTGGGTGAAGAGCCCAACAACAACACGATCTTTGGCATCGACGGCTCGACGACGTTTGACCTTCCCTTCCTGACGCGCGCGCTCGATGCGCTGCCGGTCTTTCAGACCCGGGAAGCGTCGCAGCTGAAGGTCTCGGGCGAGGCGGCGTACATGCTGCCTGACCCCAACACCAAAAAGAGTCCGATCCCCAGCGACAACGGGGAGGGTATCGCGTACATCGACGACTTTGAAGCGGCCCGTCGCACCATACCGGTGGGCATCTCGTATGCCGGTTGGACGCTCGCCAGCCCACCGGCAGACTTGCAGTACTTCCCCGGTGTTCACGACACGGTCAAAGCGTACTCCCGCGGCCGGATGCACTGGTTCAACCGTCTTCCCACCGACGTGAAGTTGACAGACATCTATCCGCGGAAGCAGCCGGGCAACGCGGCGAACGATCTCGCGACGGTTCTGGACTTCCGCTACTTCCCGGCCCAGCGGGGTCCCTACAACTACAGCATGGACATCGAGAACACCCTGACGCCGAATCGGAACTGGGGGGGACTCATGAAGCCCCTGTCCGTCTCGGCTATCAATCTTTTGAAGGAGAACATCAACTTCATCGAGCTCTGGATGCGCGTGGACCGTGCTCCACCCGGAGCCAAGATGCTTATCGATCTGGGCAGCATCAGCGAAGACGTAATCCCCAACCGGACGCTGAATTCCGAGGATTTGGTCATCAGCTCCTACCCGAACGGAGTGCTGCAGGAAGGAGAGGACGTGGGGATAGACGAGCATTCGGACGTCGAGGAACGCGCACTGCATTCGGCCCTCATTGCCAGATATCCCGAACTTGCCGCGGACCCGAGCGGCGACAACTACGCGTTCACCAATGCCACTGTGGGACAGGCCGGAGAAGACTTCTCCAGGATCAACGGCACGGAGGCCAACAAGGATGGTCCGAGCGGAAGGATACCGGACACGGAAGATCTAAATGCGAACGGCATTGTTGACCTGGCGAATTCCTATTACCAGTACGAACTCTCTCTGGATACGAATGCAACCACCAACGAACGCATCGTAGGCGGGGGAAACCAGCGCTGGTTCCAGTTCCGAATCCCGATTCGGGATACTGTCGGCGCCGTGGGAACGCCTTCCCAGGAGAACATTGAGTATATCCGGGTATCGTTCATCAATGCAACGGACACGATTGCCGTTCGCATAGCGGATTTCAACCTGGTCGGTAACCAGTGGCAGAAGGCCCAGGCCAGTCAAGCAGACACGACGTTTGAAGTGACCGTGGTGAACGTGGAGGACAATCCCTCCTATGAAAGCCCTCCGGGTGTTATCCGGGAACGGGACCGGACGCGCCCTGAAGAGGAGGTGTATGCCAACGAGCAGTCACTGACCCTGTTGCTCAAGAGTCTACCCGTGGGAGAGTCCCGGCAGGCAGTGAAGTTCTATACCTATCGCGCGCTGGACCTCTTCAATTACAAAACCATGAAGATGTTCGTGCACGGCGACCCGAAATTCCAGTACGTCGACGAGAACCGTTACGATGCGGAGTTCTTCTTCCGTTTCGGACTGGACAGTCTGAACTTCTATGAATACCGGGCGCCGATCCGGCCGGGTTGGGATCTGCTGAACGAGGTCCTGATCCAATTCGAAGAGCTGACAGCGGTGAAGCAAGGACGTGACTCGATCAACAGAATATCGGATCCCATCCCTGTGACGGGCGGTCCGCCGGGGTCGTTCTACAGGGTGCTCGGGAATCCTTCGCTCACGCGCGTCGTCTATCTTGCAGTAGGCGTGGAGAATCCCGCCGGAAAGGGGTCGGGGCAGCCGCTGGTGGGCGAAGTCTGGGTCAATGAACTCCGCCTGACATCGGTGGACGACACTCCCGGGTGGGCGTACAGATTCGACGGCCAGTTGAAGCTCGCAGACATCGGCTCGGTTTCATTCAATTATGCGCGAGTCGATCCCAATTTCCATACGCTGGAACAACGCTTTGGCTCGCGGCAGCTGAGCACGAACTGGGGCATGAGTGCGTCGTTTGCGGCCGACCGCCTGCTCAACGAGGAGTGGGCGGGTACTACAATGCCGATCTCCTTCTCTCATACGGAGAGCATGGCCAAGCCGCGATATCTTCCCAACTCGGATTTGCTGGTGGAGAAGGCGGCTGAACAGACAAGGGCCAAGATCATTCGCAACGGAGGTACGGAGGAAGAGGCACAGGCCGCCGCGGAACAGCTCGTGCTGGACACGGAATCCCGACGCGTTACGGACACCTATGCCGCGCCTAACTTCCGGATCAACTTCCCGTCCAATGCCTGGTACATCCGCGACACGTTTAACAAGCTCAACTTCGGGTTCTCCTACACCCGTTCGACCGAACGGAGCCCGTCCGTCGTCAGCCGTGTCTCATGGTCCTGGAATGCGCGCATCGCGTATGCCTTCACCTTCCCGACAGATTACTACATACAACCATTCCGGGATCTGTTTGAGGGACTCTGGTTCCTGGACGAGTACAAGGACATCAAGATCTACTTTGCTCCGACCAACCTCACCTGGTCCATCAATGCGATCCGCTCGCGTGACCGCTCCCTGCAACGAACGGTGGGGGCCCAGGAGATCATCTCCCGGAACTTCTCGGCATCCCGTCAGTTCGGTTTCGGCTGGAAGCTGACGGAGGGGGGGCTCGCGAACCTCTCCGGGGACTACAACGTGAGCGTGGAATCCAGCCTTCTGAATTTCGAACTCGACCGCCAGCGGCAGCAGCGTCCGTTCTCCACGATCCTCGGGGATATCTTCTTCGGGGACCGGTTCATCAATTTCGGACAGGACACGCGATACGCCCAAAGGAACACATTCAACACGCGTCCTAATATCCCGAACATCTTCAACATCAAGAAATATCTGGATCTGACGTTCGGCTACTCGGTGGACTACTCGTGGCAGAACACCCTTACACGGGGCGACCTCGGCAAATCCGCCGGCTGGAACTCCAGCATCAATCTCTCGATGAACCTCCGGCTGAAGCAGCTCTTCGATCCGTTGTTCGAAACCAAACCAACGGTGCCGGGTGCATCGACGCCGCGGGGAAGGAGGGGGGGCGGTGAGAGCGCGTCCGTTCCGAAGGACTCCACGCAGACCCCCGATACAACGGCGCGTGAAGGGGGACTGTCCCGGCTGTTCGGACAGTTGGGAAACGTCGCCCGCTTCCTCATCAAGATCCCGTTGCTCGACTACGACAACATCAACGTGACGTTCAGCCAGACGAACAACACGCAGAACAGCGGCGTGGTGGGGCGAAGCGGGTTCACCAATTTCTGGGGGCGTGTCCCCTTTTTCCAGGAATCCGTGCTGGAACACGGGCCATCCCGTCTCTATCAACTCGGCCTCATTTCGGATCCGAGCGGCCGCCTCACGAATTTCGGAAGTCGCCCAAAATTTCCGTTCTTTGGTTGGGACGTGGAACCCGGCCTCCGCGCACCGGGCGGCATCCTGGTGAACACATTCCGGCAGAACAACCGGCTCTCCTTCAAGACGTCGCGAGGATTGTGGGAAGGGGCGCGGCTCGACCTGAATTGGAATGTGGGGTGGGCGTATAACCGTTCACAGAATATTCAGACGGACAGCGTGTACGGCATCCCCACGGTGCTCAACGCGACGACTTCCGGCAGCGTTGACCGTTCGTTCCTCACGATGCCCGATGTGCTCTTCCTGGGGGTCTTCAAGACCAGTCTGAAAGAGGTGGGCAAGCGGTACGGTGAACTCAAGAATGACAAGTCCAACACGCAGAGCGAGGAAGAGAAACTCAACCAGGCGTTTATCGAGGGCTTTGAGGCGTTGCCATTCCTCCGGAAGGTATTCGGAGAGATGACACCCCGGGTCAACTGGAGTTTCCGTTGGGACGGCCTCGAGAAGCTGCCGCTCTTTGCCGGATTCGTAAACCGGCTCTCGGTGGACCATGCATACAACTCGAACTACACGCGTCAGTATCAGAACCGCCCGGGTGGGGGCGGTGAGCGGACCGATGGGCAGCGCGTCATGTACGGTTTCTCGCCGCTGATCGCCGCAAACTTCACGTTCAAGGAGCTCTGGAAAGGGTCATTCGGAGCAAACATGAGGTACAACACCACGACCTCGTACGACCTGGCTACGTCATCACGGAACATTGTGGAGGCGCTCTCGCGGGAAATCTCAGTCACGGCCTCGTATTCCCGCCGCGGCTTCGAAATCCCGTTCTTCGGGCTCTCGCTCAACAATGATATCGACGTCAGCTTCTCGTATTCCGTGACCAAGAACTCGAGATTGACGTATGATATTTCAAAACTGGATTTGAATGTCACCGGTACGCCTCTTGAAGGCACCACGCGGACCATCATGGAGCCGCGCATCAAATACGTGCTGAGCCTCCGGGTCAATGCGTCCGTCTACTATCGCTACACCAAGATCGAGCCGGATGATTCAGGGTCACGGATCCCCGGGAGCACGACCAATGAGGCGGGGCTGGATATCCATATCTCGATACAATAGACGAGACGGGAGTATGGTCCGGGGTGGGATTTGGATGGCCGTGTCGCTGAAGGGCCGGGAAGCGAAGGCCTGGGACCGCAGATCGTGGGTGGGGATTGGGGATGGGGGAGCAAGAACCGAGGAGTGAACATGGAAGACACGAAAGGACACATCCTGTGGGTCGATGATGAGATCGATCTGTTGCGTGCGCACGTGGGCTTTCTCATCGAGCGGGGCTTCGACGTGGAGACGGTCACGAACGGCGAAGATGCCATCGCGCTGGTCAAAGAGCATGAGTACGACCTGGTCTTCCTTGACGAGATGATGCCGGGGATGGGCGGTTTGCGGACGCTGGCCGAGATCAAGGAGTTGCAGCCGGCTCTCCCCGTGGTGATGATCACCAAGAACGAAGAAGAGTCGCTGATGGAGCAGGCCATCGGCGTCAAGATCAGCGACTATCTCACGAAGCCCGTGAACCCGAGCCAGGTCCTGATGATCTGCAAAAAATTCCTGGAAGGGCGGAAGATTGCGGGCGCTGCGATCTCCAAAGACTATATCAAGGGTTTCAACGAGATCTCCCTCGCCCTGAACGAGGCCCCGGGATACGAGCAGTGGATTGACATTTACACGCGGCTCGTGGGTTGGAGCCTGGAGCTGGACCGTCATCCCGAACTGGGGTTGAAACAAACCCTGAGCGACCAGATGAGGGAATGCAACCTGGCCTTCGGCAAATTCATCGAACGCAACTACCGGGACTGGGTGGAGCAATCCAGCGGCCGCCCCACGCTCTCCCTTGAGATCGTGGACCGGTTCGTCATCCCCGAGCTCCAGACCGGCCGCTCGGTCATGTTCTTCGTGATCGACTGCATGCGGCTGGATCAGTGGATGGTATTCGAAGAACTCCTGCAGGAGTTCTATTCGATCTCCAAGGAGTACTATTTCAGCATCCTCCCGACCGCGACACCCTATTCCCGCAACGCGATCTTCAGCGGGTCCTTTCCGTGCGACGTCGAGCTGCGCTACCCGGATTTGTGGGACAAGAACGAAGATGACGAGAGCAGCCGAAACCGCTACGAACGGCAGTTCATGGACAAACTGCTGGAGCGCCGCCGCATATCGTTGAAGCCCGAGCCCAAATACGTCAAAATCCTGGACCCTGAATTTGGCAGGAGCATTGAGAGCACGATCAACTCCTACGCGCAGACGCGCCTCACCTCCATCGTGGTGAACTTTGTGGACATGCTCGCGCATGGCAGGTCGGATTCGAGCCTGTTGAAGGAGATTGCCCCCGACGAATCGGCCTACCGCTCGTTGACCAGATCCTGGTTCGTTCATTCCTCCCTCTACGGCATGCTCAGGACGCTCTCCCGGAACAAGAACGTCACCGTCGTGCTCACCACGGATCACGGAAGTATCCGGAGCCTCAGGGGCTCGAAGGTGCTGGGGGATCGCGAGGCCTCCACAAACCTGCGGTATAAATACGGCAGGAACCTGAAGAGCGACGAGAAGGCCTCAATCTTCATTAAGAACCCTCAGGATTTCAAGTTGCCGAACAGAGGCGTGGCGGTGAATTACATCATCGCCAAGGAAGACTACTACTTCGTCTATCCGACGGATTATCACAAGTACCTCAACCAGTATCGCGATAGTTTCCAGCACGGGGGTGTTTCGATGGAAGAGATGATTCTCCCCGTGATCCGTCTGGAGCCGCGAGGATGACGGACCGGGTCACCAGGACGCCGGGCGAAACTGAGGAGGTGGGGAGGGAACTGGGCGCGGTGCTGCGTCCCGGGGATGTCGTGGCGCTCGTCGGCGAGCTCGGCTCCGGAAAGACGCAGCTGGTCACCGGCATATGCTCGGCGCTCGGCACGCACGGTCATGTGACCAGCCCGACCTTCACGCTCATTCATGAATATCCGGCGAAGGAAGTCGTGGTTGTTCATGCGGACATGTACCGGATCACTTCTCTGCGTGAGGCCATCGACACGGGGCTTCTGGAGTACTTTGCGCCGCCGTACGTGACCTTAGTGGAATGGGCTGATCGCGTCCTTGACCTGCTGCCTCCGGAACATTATCTTGTAGAGTTGTCGCACCGCGGGGATCCCCGGGAGCGTGGGATCACGATCCGCAACCTTCCGGCAGAACGCTCATGAGCATCCTGGCCATCGAAACCGCGACAACGGTGTGTGGCGTAGCCCTGGCCAGCGAAGGGAGAGTGGTTTCTGAGCTGTGGGTGGAGGAGCGTTCAGTCCACGCAGAACGGCTGTTTGGGTTGATCGACGGGGTGTTGACGGAGGCGGCCCGGGATCCTCATGATCTACGCGCGGTGGCCGTCTCTATCGGCCCGGGGTCATTCACGGGTTTGCGGATCGGGCTGAGCGCCGCGAAGGGCTTTCATCTCTCCCTGGGCATCCCGCTGATCGAAGTTCCCACATTGACGGCGCTGGCGAGACGAGCCGTTCCGCTGTTTGATGGCCGTCCGGGTCACGTCCTCGCTGCCCTGGATGCGCGTCGTGATGAGGTGTACTGCCAGACCTTTGTCCTTCAGGGGGGGACGATCACCGGAGCGGGCGAGGTGCTTGCGCAATCGCTGCAGGAGGTGTGTGCGGGACTCCCGGCCGGAGAAGTTGTGCTGACGGGGGATGGCAGGCATAAGGTGCATGCCGGTGCAAGCGCAAGCGCGGCCCTTCACGCACGATCTGTGCGCGTTGCGGACGACGCCATCGCGCGTTGCTCCGCCGCGGAGGTCGCCCGCATGGGAGAGATCCTGTATGGGCAGCGGCGGTTTGCCGATGCGCGCTCTCTCGAGCCGCGGTATGTGAAAGAAGTGTTTCTGCGTTCATCCCATTAGGAGAAGGCGGGTCCCATGTCCTGGTTCCGACGTTCCAAAGAAAACATCGCCGCCGAAACTCAGAAGCGCGAAATCCCTGACGGTCTCTGGACAAAGTGCGAGTCCTGCGGCGAGATCATCCACAAGAAGGAACTGCAGAAGAACTACTTCACGTGTGCGAAATGCAACGCTCATTTCCGCATCGGCAGCACGGAGTACATGGCCCTTCTGCTGGATCCGTCCTCGTTCAACGAGCGCGACAAGCGCATGCGTTCGAGCGATCCGCTGAAATTTGTGGATTCGAAACGATACCGCGACCGCACGGCGGAAGCGATCAAGAAGACCCGGCTGCACGATGCGGTGCGCTGGGGAACCGGGAAGCTGAAAGGGATGCCCGTGGTCATCGCGACCATGGATTTTTCGTTCATCGGCGGAAGCATGGGATCCGTCGTCGGCGAGAAAATCGGGCGCGCCATCGACCACGCCTGGAAGTCCAAGACGCCTTTGATCGTCGTTTCCTCGAGCGGCGGCGCCCGCATGATGGAAGGCGCACTGTCGCTGATGCAGATGGCGAAGACCAGCGCAAAGCTCTCGCGGCTCGCGGACGGCCGTGTGCCGTACATTTCCATTCTCACGGACCCCACCACCGGCGGCGTCACGGCAAGCTACGCCATGCTGGGTGACGTGAACATCGGCGAACCGGGAGCGCTCATCGGGTTTGCAGGTCCACGGGTCATACGGCAGACCATCGGCAAAGATCTTCCCGCCGGCTTCCAGCGGGCGGAGTTCCTCCTCGAACATGGGTTTCTCGATATGGTGGTGCACAGACGCGACATGCGTGATGCGGTCCACCAAATCCTCCAACACCTCTCATGAACGTCATCACCGATCCGTCTGCGATGCAGCGCGCCGCTGATGGCGCGCGGGCGGAAGGGAAGACCATCGCATTTGTCCCGACCATGGGTGCCCTGCACGACGGCCATCTCACCCTCATCCGCGAGGCGGTCGGTTACGGCGATACCGTAGTCACTTCCATCTTCGTCAACCCCACGCAGTTCGGCCAGGGAGAGGACTTTGACCGGTACCCCCGGGATCTCGACAGGGATGCGCCTCTCGCCGCGGATGCCGGGTGCGACATCCTCTTTGTCCCTTCGCAAAGTGCAATGTACCCCGGAGGCCACGCGACGTTTGTGAACGTCGAGGGCATCACGGAGGTGTTGGAGGGCAAATCCCGGCCGGGCCATTTCCGCGGAGTGGCCACCATCGTTGCGAAACTCTGCAACATCGTCAAGCCGCATGTGCTGCTGCTTGGCCAGAAAGACGGACAGCAGGTGGCAGTGCTCCGGCGGATGCTACGTGATCTGCAGTTTGATGTGCGTCTGGTTGTCGTGCCCACCGTGCGCGAAGACGACGGCCTGGCCATGAGCTCCCGGAACGTGTACCTGACCCCCGAGGAGCGGGCGCAGGCCCCTGTCTTGTGTGCCGCGCTCCGCATGGCAGAGGAACGGATTCGGGGCGGGGAAAGCAATGCCGGCGTGGTCCGGGAAGCCATGCGCGGGATGATCACGTCCAAACCCCTGGCGTCCATCGACTATGTCTCTGTTGCGCACGGGGAGTCTCTGGAAGAGCTTGTCCGGATCGCGCCGGGGATCCCGGTCATGATTTCCCTTGCCGTCCGGTTCGGCACAACCCGGCTTATCGACAATACAACCTTCACTCTCTAGGAGACCCATGGATTCTCGTCTGGCGGTTGTGATCATGGCGGCAGGCAAAGGCACGCGCATGAAAAACCCTGCAATGGCAAAGGTGATGTACACCATCGCCGACAGGCCGATGGTCGAACACGTCGTGGACCTTGCCCATGATCTTCACGCGTCGAGGGTCGTCGTTATCGTAGGTTGGCAGAAGGATTCGGTGATTGACCATCTCAGGGAAAGCAACAAGAAGGTCATCTGCGTAGAGCAGAATCCACAGCTCGGGACAGGTCACGCAATCATGCAGGCAGAGAAGCCGCTTGAAGGTTTCTTCGGGGATGTTCTGGTGCTCTCCGGTGATGTCCCCCTGCTCTCACGGAGTACCGTCCACCAGCTGATCACGTATCACCGGTCGGAACCCACGACGGCCACGATTCTTACGGCGATTCTGCCGGATCCGGCGGGCTATGGCCGCATTCTGCGCACCGGGCCTGGAGGGAGCGTGACGGGAATCGT
The DNA here is from genome assembly GCA_020846365.1 of Bacteroidota bacterium. GTDB lineage: Bacteria > Bacteroidota > Ignavibacteria > UBA10030 > UBA6906 > JAGDMK01. Next base: position 11,775 of record JADLEA010000168.1, on the reverse strand, counting down.
GGAGCACAAGGATGCGACCGAAGATCAGCGCCTGATTCAGGAAATTAATACCGGGATTTATGTGTTTGATAAACAGAGGCTCTTCGAAGGGTTGGAGCACATCACTCCGAACAACGTCCAGAAGGAGTACTACCTGACCGATGTGTTCCAGTATTTCTGGAAGCACGGACTGCCGGTGCGCGCAGTACCTGCGCAGGACCCCGTCGAAGTCCAGGGGATAAATACCGTCCAGCAACTGGAGGACGCCAGAGCCGTTTTTGCGGCGCGTCGCGGTTGACAAAACCGGACGTTTTGTGTATTTTGCAGGCAGGATGTAGATTTCTGTACAGGGAAAGGGCCGGATCGATGAAATCGGTTCACGCGGTGGTGATCATTGCACTGGTCTGCTTGATCGCGGGCGGCGCCAGTGCGCAATTCAAATCCCAGGTCGAACAGGAATCACGTATTTCGGAGGGGGTCCTTCAGCGGACGTCCCCCTCGCTGCTGTTTGGGTGGTTCAACCCCGAGAAATTCCACATGCGCCATTCGGTGAGCTTCTCCTATCACACGATGGGGGATCACTCGATGTCGCTCGGCACCTACACCAACAGCATGATGTACGAGTTCGCCGACAACCTGAACGCGCGGGCGGATGTGAGTTTGAGCTACTCACCCTTCAACTCATATTCCGGCGCCTTCGGCGGCGACACAAAAAAGGCCCTCAGCTCGATCTATCTCAGCCGCGCGGAGGTGAACTACCGCCCCTGGGAGACAGTCATTATGCAGATTCAATTCCGGCAAGTGCCGTACGGAATGTACTCGCCGTACTATTCACCATGGTACAGGGAGGACGGATTCTGATCTACCCGGATTGTCCGCAGTACATTCGACGATGTGCCTCTGAAGCCGAGGAACGTCTCTCCGGAAGGGGAGAGTCCTCGGTTTTTCATTGGTTGTTGCGAACCCGATGAACGAAAAGGTACACGCTCCGATCTCCCGGTTGCACTCGCTGTGGAAGCTGAAGCCCTCGCCCGGACTCATCCTCAACGTCGCTATCGTCGTGCTCGTGATGGTGGTGGGATACCTCGCCTTTTCGTTCCTGACGCGATTGCTCTTTGCGCCCCCTGTGGATGTGGTCCGCGCCGGTGATCCCCGTGGCGGGGTCATACAGGTGGATGTGCTGAATGGCTGCGGCGCGCCCCGGCAAGCGACGAACCTCACGGCATTTCTCCGATCGCGCGGCTACGATGTCGTGGAGATCCGCAACTATCACCGGTATGACGTGAAAGAAACGCTGGTCATCGAGCGCGCGGGGGAGTTGCGCAATGCAGAGAAGGTTGCCCGGGCATTGGGCGTTCCACGAACGCATATCATTCAGCAGCTCAACCCGGACTATTTTGTGGACGTCTCCGTGGTCGTGGGCCTCGACTACGGTACACTAAAACACGCACAGTAGAAAGGAACCACATTGAAACCAGCTACCCTGGCGAAGCATGTTGCAGACTTTGCATTGACAAAGAAAGCACAGGACGTTGTGCTCATGAATCTGAAGGGGCTGAGCAGCGTGACGGATTTCTTTGTCGTATGCTCGGCCGATTCCGATGTGCAAGTCAAGGCGATCGCTGCTGCGGTGGAAGAAGGGCTCAAGGGAAAGGGCGTGCGCCCGTGGCAGGTGGAACGCGGAAGCTCGAACTGGGTAATCCTGGATTATGTCGATGTCGTCCTCCACGTGTTCCACAAACACACGCGGCCTTTCTACAATCTTGAAAAGCTGTGGGGAGATGCGGTGATTGAACGTGTCGAGGACAGTGTGGCAGAGGCCGCCACAACGGCACGTGCGAAGCGGAGGGAAAAGGCCCAGCCATCGGTCCCAGCAGGAGGGGCCGTACGGCCAAAGTCCAGACCGGCAACGCAATCAGGAACCCGCCAGACCGGCCGGCCCAGAACGAAAACCTCCACGAAAAAGACCTCTTCCCGGCGCGCTAGCGCGAGCGGGAAAGGCGGCGCACGGAGAAAAGCAGCATCATGAAAGCATACCTGCGGACGATCCTGACCGATGCACTCCAGCGTGCCGGGTATCCGGCACCTCCCGACGTTACGGTGGAACGTCCGCGTCAGGAGGGACACGGCGATCTGACCACCAATGTGGCCATGGTGGCGGCCAAGTCGCTCGGGAAAAAACCGCGGGCTCTTGCTGACGAGATCGTTGCGCACCTGTCAGCCGATCCGGCCATGGTTGCCCGCGTCGAAGTGGCCGGTCCCGGTTTTATCAACGTCACCTTCACCGATGCCTTTTTCCGCCGTCAGCTCCAGGAACTCCTGCGCGCCGGAAGCGCATTCGGACGCTCCTCACTAGGCAACGGGCGCCGCGTCCAGGTGGAGTTTGTCAGCGCAAATCCCACCGGCCCGCTCACTGTGGGACACGGGCGGGGAGCCGTCTTCGGCGATACGGTATCACGACTGCTGGAATGGACCGGGCACAACGTTGAACGGGAATACTACTTCAACAATGCCGGGCGGCAGATGCGCATCCTTGGCGATTCCGTCCGTCTGCGGTATCTCGAACTGCTGGGCGACACGATCGAGTTTCCTCCGGACTACTATCAGGGTGAGTATATCAAAGACATCGCCCGCCATGTCCTTGAGCGTCATGGAGAGAGCATGCGTTCGGAACCGGCCGAAGGGCTCTTCAAGTCCGCCGCCGAGGAGGAGATTTTTGCGGATATACGCGCGACGTTGACAAACCTGGGCATTACGTTCGCATCGTACTACAACGAGCACTCGCTGTACACGGACGGCAAGATCACGGCGGTTGTGGAAGCTCTCAAGGAGCGGGGGCTAACCTATGAACAGGATGGCGCGCTCTGGTTCAAGGCCTCCGCGCTGGGAAACGAAAAGGACAAGGTCATTATCAAGAGCTCCGGTGAGCCGACCTACCGCCTCCCGGACATCGCCTATCACGTTGAGAAATTCCGCCGCGGATATGACCTGATGATCGATATCTTCGGGGCGGATCACATCGCCACGTATCCGGACGTCCTGGTGGCCCTGAAAGCCATGGGCTTTGATGCCACCAGGGTCAAGGTCCTGATACATCAGTTCGTCACGATCATGATGGGGAACGAGGTCGTGAAGATGTCCACGCGCAAGGCGAACTTCATCACGCTGGACGAGCTCGCTGCCGATGTCGGCACGGATGCGGTGCGCTATTTCTTCATCATGCGGACCGTTTCCAGCCACCTGAATTTCGACATCGCGCTGGCGCGGCAGAAATCTGATGAGAATCCTGTGTACTACGTGCAGTACGCGCACGCGCGCATCTCGAGCATTCTGCGGTTTGCGGAAAAGGAAGGGACCGTCGTTGAGGACGGCGCCGGCGAGATCGATCTGCTGACAACGCCCGAGGAACTCGTTCTCATCAGGCGGCTCCTGCAATTTCCGGAAACCGTGGAGTCATGCGCCATGACACACGAGCCGCATCGACTGGCGGACTACCTGCACGACGTCGCGGGGACATTCCATGTGTTCTATCACCATCATCGTGTGGTCACATCGGATGAACGCCTGACGGCCGCGCGGCTTGCCCTGGTGCGGGCCGTGCAGATCGTGCTCAGGAACGGCTTTTCGATCCTGGGCATCTCCGCTCCCGAACAGATGTAACATCCGTGGTGCATCCATGATCTTCCGGACATCCCGGGCCCGCATACTCTGCGGGCTCGCCGTCATCGCCTTTCTCCTCCGGCTCGGCTACGGGCTGCTCTTTGTCGACCTCGAACGGGACTACTACTGGGAATACGGCGAGATCGCGAAGAATCTGGTGGCGGGGAACGGGTATGCGCTCTATCACCTGCAGGATGGTGACGTCTCATTCCGCTATCACCCGGAGGCCAGGCCCGTACCATCCGCATTCATGCCGCCCGGGTACGTGGCGTTTCTCTCCCCGTTCTTTCTGATCGGGGACATTTCTGCGCGCAATGTACTCATCCTTGGGAGTCAGGCGCTCTTGGGTGCGTTCCTTGTGCTGGCGCTCTTTCGCTTCACCCGGCTCTACTTCGACGAACGCGCCGCGCTCGTCGCGGCGGCCATCGGCGCACTCCTGCCGGAATTTATCTACGCGGCAAACTCCTACACGCCGACGGCGTTCTATCATCTTCTGGTAATCCTCCTTCTGGAGCGACTCTACAGCTTCCTTCAACGCCGGGATGCAGGGTGGGAGGGAGTCGGCGTGACGGCCTTCCTTTGCATTGCGCTTCTGTTCATGCGATCAGAGACCGCCCTCTTTGTCATGGTGAGCGCCGTGATTGTTGCGTGGAGCCGGGGATGGAAGATTGCAGGAGCGCTGCTGATCGTGGTGATGCTGGCGTATGCGCCCTGGAGCATGAGAAACGCGCTCGTCTTTGATGAAGTGGTCCCGATGACGACGAGCGGCGGCCTGAACCTCTTCCGCGGTCACAATGATGATGAGCACGGTGCCTGGACAGACTCCGTCGTGGAAGCGCGCAAGCGGGCGATTCCGCTGGACGCACACTATGAGCCGGGCGTTGACAGGATCCTCCGTGAACGCGTCGGGGAAATCGTTATGGGTGATCCCGGGGCGGAAGTCGCAAGAACTGCTGAGAAACTGTTGTATCTCTGGCTGTTCAACCCTTCCCAGGATCGGGCCATAAACCTCTTCTATCTTCTCCCATGGCTGCTCATGCTGGGACTGACGGCATACGGGATTGCCGTCACAGGCCCTCCGGCGCGCCATGTGCCTACTTTCCTCTTCCTCGCCTATTCCACGGCGCTTGCGGTGCTCTTTTTCGTGCTCCCCAGGTACCAGACCATGATGAAGGTCGCGCTCATCCCGTTCGTCGCCGTGGGGTTGGTCCGGCTCTGGCGCAAGTACGTTGACTTTCCGCGTCCAATTTCGTAAGTTCAATCTACTCAATACGTAAGGGAATCCACCTCACCTCCTTGTTACCAGAGAAGCCATCAGTGCAACGGCTGTGCGCCGGTCCCGGAACGCCTGCGTGCGCTTCGCAACCTCCGTAGTCCACGTTCAGATCCACATTCTACACTACTGATGGAACGGCTATGCATAAGAATGGCAGAATCCACGACGTCATTGTCAAAGAGCTGGCGAAGCACTCTGACGATCGGGGCTGGCTTATAGAGCTTTTCAGGGAGGACGAGATTCGACCGGAGTACATGCCGGTGATGGGCTATATTTCCATGACCCAGCCCGGTATTGCACGAGGTCCACATGAACACGTTGATCAGGCGGACTGCTTTGCCTTCATCGGACCTTCGACCTTCAAAGTCTATCTGTGGGACAGCCGCAAATCCTCTTCCACGTATGGGGTGCGCCAGATCATCCTCGCCGGCGAGGATGCGCCTTGTGCGGTGATCGTGCCGGCGGGAGTGGTCCACGCGTATCAGAACGTAGGAGGAAAGCCGGGGATGGTCGTTAACCTCCCAAATCGTCTCTACGCCGGGAAAGGGAAGCGGGAACCGGTGGATGAGATCAGACACGAACACGACCCCAAATCCATTTTTCAGCTGGACTAGTCCATGCACAATGTTCTGGTCACCGGAGGTGCGGGCTTCATTGGAAGCAACTTCGTCCGGTACTTCCTCGAAACACATGCGGACTGCCATCTTGTGAATTTCGATGCTCTCACGTATGCCGGCAATCCCGAGAATCTGAGCGATATTGAAGGGGATCCCCGCTACGTATTTGTGCGGGGAGATATTTGCAACCGCGCGGCCGTCGAGGAGGCGTTAAAGGAATACAAGATAGACACCATCGTGCATTTTGCCGCGGAATCGCACGTGGACCGGAGCATACTGGGTGCCGCTGTCTTTGTCACCACGAATGTCATGGGGACGCAGGTGCTCCTGGATGCTGCCCGCGAACACGCGGTCGAGCGGTTCCTTCACGTTTCGACCGATGAAGTCTACGGCTCGTTGGGACCTCAGGGGAAGTTCACGGAAGAGACACCGTTGCACCCGAACAGTCCGTACGCGGCCTCGAAAGCCGCTGCGGATCTTCTTGCCCTCGCCTACTTTCACACCTATGGCCTGCCGGTGGTGCTCACGCGGTGTTCGAACAACTATGGGCCGTATCAGTTCCCGGAGAAGCTGATCCCTTTGATGATCGTCAATGCGCTCAACGGGAAGGACCTCCCGGTGTATGGGGACGGGCTGAACGTGCGCGACTGGCTTTTTGTCGGTGATCATTGTTCCGCCATTGACCTTGTGCTGCAAAGAGGCGCCCCTGGTGAGGTCTACAATATTGGCGGCAACAATGAGTGGAAGAACATCGACATTGTCCGACTGCTTCTAAGGTTGCTGAACAAGCCGGAGTCCCTGATCCGGTTTGTGAAAGACCGTCCCGGTCACGACCGGCGGTACGCGATTGATCCGGGGAAGATTTCCCGCGCGCTGGGCTGGAGCCCGGCAGTCACGTTCGAATCCGGTCTGAAATCCACGGTTGAGTGGTATCTTGCCTACCGAAAGTGGTGGGAGAGGGTCATGAGCGGAGAATACATGGAATACTATGGGAAGAACTATGAAGCCCGGTAACTTCTCGTTCCTCGCTTGCGGTATGCTGCTTGTCGGGGGCTCTCTCGTGTGCCATGCGCAATCCTTGAAGGAGCGGCTCGGAGAAGCAGGGGTAGAGGACAAGGAGAAGCTGTCGACATCAGTGATGCAGGCGGGTGGCAGTGCAATGGAGTCGCCCGTTGATCCCCGGTCATACGTCGTAGGACCATCCGACCGGATTGCGGTGAACATTTGGACGAGCCCACCGGTGAGCCTGCTTCTGACCGTGACACCGGAAGGGACCCTGATCATTCCTCTGGTCGGTGAGCTCCAGGTGTCGGGGCTGACACTGCATGAGGCAAAGGGGAACACGATTGCGGCGGTGAAAAGACGGTACCTGCGCTCGGATGTGTCTGTGACCCTTGTTCAGCCTCGTCCGATCGTCGTTAATGTCGTAGGCGCCGTAATAAACCCCGGGACCTACACGCTGACGGCAGCGGACCGGGCCGGCCGCGCGATCGCTCTGGCGAATGAAATGTCGCCGGAACAGGTCGGCGTGGTGATACCCTTGTTGCCTGAAGAAATCTCTACCAGGAATGTCCTCATTCGGCACCGTGACGGAACGACTGATCGGGCAGACTTCCCCCTGTACCTCGGGACGAAAGAGGAACGATACAATCCCTCGCTGCGGGAGGGGGATGTCGTGGTAGTGCCTCGTCGGGAGCCGCAGCGTCACGTGTTCGGCATTTATGGCGAACTCAATCTCCCCGGTCGCTACGAAATCGTTGAGGGGGACAGCGTCCTGGATGCGCTGCACATTGCGCAGGGATTCACGCCCCTTGCTCGGCGAGACAGCGTCATTTTCAGCAGATTGGACCGGGAGGGCGGCGTCAAGTACGACCGGGTCATTAACCTGGGCGCGATTCAATCGGGCCAGGAGCCGAACTTCGCTCTCGAACCCGGCGATCGCATTATTGTGCCGGCCATGGTTGATCTGCGGCAAGATTATCGCATCGTGATCTCGGGACAGGTGAAGAATCCGGGAACGTATCCGATCACGCGTAACATGACAAGATTGTCAGAGGCGATTCGCATGGCGGGCGGATTCACGGAGTTCGCTTCTCTGGAGTCCGCGGAATTGATCCGCCGTTCTATTAGCCGCGCCGACGTGGAGCTCGAAACGCTGGAGAGTTCGCGGGGTGGGATCGCATCGGAAGATAGCTCGTATTATCAATTGGAAAGCCAGCTTCGCATCCGGAAAGAAATCGTCGCCGTCAATTTCCATCAGTTGTTCGAACACAACGATACAACGCAGGACGTGACGCTGAAGGGGGACGACTACATTATCGTTCCGAGCGTAAAACAGACCGTGTATGTCTTCGGACAGGTGGTCACCAATGGTCATATCCCCTATGTTCAGGGGGCACCGGTCGAACACTACCTGCAGAAGGCCGGAGGGATGACGGAACTCGCACGAAAGGGGGATCTTAAGATCGTCAAGGCGAAATCAAAGCAATGGTTGTCGCCTGATGAAACCGAGATCGAACCGGGTGACTATGTCTGGGTGCCGCGTGAGATCGAACGGTCATTCGGCTATACCATGGGCATTATCGGACAAACCGCGTCCATTCTGAGTGTTGCTGTCAGCATTGTTCTGCTGGTCATACAAATCAACAAGTGACGGAATCCTTCCTATGGAGTACCTGCTTGCTCTCATGCGTTGGAAGAAGCAGCTCGCACTGTTTGTTCTTGCAACAACGCTGCTAGCTGCCGGCGTGAGTTTTCTCCTGCCTGTGTGGTACAAATCGACCGTCACTCTCCTGCCGCCGCGGACGCAAGGGCTCCTGGGTGGACTCAGCCCCTTCTCGGCGTTGCTGCGTGATTTTGCGCCCACGGGTGCTGCAGCGAGATTGGGCTCGTCGGGCGGCAGCGTCAACTACCTGGCAATCCTTCACAGCCGCAGGGCTTCGGAGACCATGATTCGTAGATTCGATCTCGCCCGCGTCTATGGCATGGAGGACGAGACGATGGAAGAGATTATCAAGGAGTTCGAGGACAATCTGAATATCGAGATTGACGACGAGGGGACGATAAAGCTCGAGATTCTCGATAGAGATTCCGTGCGCGCCGCGGCAATGGCGAATGGGATGGTCGAGATTCTGAACACCATCGCCATTGAGCTGGGGACGAGTGAAGCCAGGAGCAATCGGATGTTCCTGGAGAAGCGCTTGAACGAGGCACGGGGTGAACTGGCAGCGTCCGAAGTGAAGCTCAAGGAGTTCCAGGAAAAAAAGGGAATCATCGTGCTGTCCGAGGACGCAAAGGCGAGCGCGGCCGCGATCGGTGAATTGTATGCGAAGAAGGTGCGGACGGAACTTGAGCTGGCGATCCTTAAAAAGACAACCGGTGATGACAATCCGGTGGTTGCGCAGCTCCTGCTGGAAGAAAGAGAACTGGATCGCAAACTGTCGACGTACCCTGCCCTTGGCATGGAGTCCTTCCGCCTGTTCAGGGATGTCCTTATCCAGCAGAAGATTCAGGAATTCCTGGTCCCGATGTTCGAGCAGGCCCGGCTGGAGGAACAGAAGGACTTACCGGTCGTGGTCATTCTGGACAAAGCCGTTCCGGCTGAACGAAAAGCCCTGCCCAAACGCATGATGATCGTCGGAGCCGCAGGGCTTTCTGCGGTGATCTCGGGATTGCTGTTTGTGGCAGGCGCGGTGCGGTTCCGTTTGTTCAGGAGAGAACAGCCCGATCGCTACGAGATGTTCCGTGCTGCCTTCGGTGGAAAGGCGCGAGGGTGAATCATGCGGTGTCGACATCGCCATGGGCTGTCCTCGTGGCATGCGGTGCAGCCGCTCTGATCGTCGGGCTGGCGACAACCGACCTCGGTCCTTACCTCCCCCTCTTTCTTCTGGCAATCGGGTACATGGCATGGTCCTTCCGCCGGCCCGCAGTTGCCATTGTGACGATCGTGCTTATGCATGCGTACCTCTTCGAGCGGTCGTCAGAGATCTCCACTCTTGAAGTAGGAGTGGGGGTGTATCTGTACTCCTACCTTGGCTACTGGTTTCTCACGACATCCTTCGTGCGGCGCGAACGAATCCTCATCCGGACGTCTGAGAAGTTTCTCATGGGATTTATCGTCATGTGCTACGCCTCGGGCGTTCTCCTCATTGCGGGTGGTTCGCGGGTGGACTATTGGCATCGCGAATGTATCGCGATCTCTATGTTGCTCCTCTGCTTTCCCGCTCGGGAGGCAATGCGGACGAAGAGTGGCGTGGTGGCTGTCTTCGGGTCCTTTGCGCTTCTCGTGACGTCACTTGCGATCGTCAACCTCGTACAGTATCGTGCGTCTTCGCTCGCGGCAAACTACTTCTGGGAGCTTTACAGCGGTAGAAAACCTTTCGGGAGCGCTCTGTACGCGGCCCTTGCCATCGGCGCTCTCAGTCTCCGTGCGCATCTGCGGCAACCGCAATTCCGGATGCTCGCGCTTGTACTGGCGATTACGGGGGCGCTGGCGCTCGGAACAACGTTCTATCGGGGATTCTGGCTCGCGGCGATCCTGGGAGTCCTTGTCCTGTTCTTTCTCATCGACCGCCGTGAAAAACTGAGTCTGCTCTGGACCATGACGGGCGGTGTTGTGCTGGCAGCCGTTCTTGGGTTCCTTCTCGTCGGCAATCTCGGTCCGTTCATTGTGGAGGCCTTGTGGAATCGCCTCGTTTCGTCGGGAAGTGCTATGACCGATATCTCGGTCACAAACCGTTTAGCCGAGACACGGACAGTAATGGCACTTGTGGTCGACAGTCCGTTGGTGGGGCACGGCATGGGCTATTGGTTCTCGCACTTCAACATCATCACGCGGACGACGCAAGAGCTCATGTACGTGCACAATGCGTACGTCTATCTCCTCCTCAAAGTTGGTATTCTGGGGCTCGCGCTTTTTGGAGGCTACTACCTGCTCGTGCTGCGGGATGGGATACGCATCTCCCGTGCCGGGGCGGGGGACCCTCTCGACCTGGCTATGGTCCGCGCCACTGTGGCAATCCTGATCAGCTACCTGTTTGTTGCCACCAATTCAGGAATTCTGCAGGACAAGCAGGTCCTTCTCATTGTGACGTTGGGCACCGCGATCATCACGTCACGCCAAAGGGAGTGAACCGGTGACATCGGCTCGCGATGGTATTGTGGCAAATGTCCGCTTGTTGGCCGGGGCAAATCTTTTCGTCAAACCGGTCTGGTTCGCGTTTCTCCTGCTCTCGACACGATTCCTGGGCCCGGAGGAATTCGGCAAATTCATGTTCGCCCTCTCCTACGTCGGAATCCTGACGTATGTGCTGGAGGGGGGGATTGATGTGTTCGCCCTGCGTGAGATCTCTGCTCGTCCTGAGAGCTTGTGGCAAGTTTTTCCCAATACGCTACTGTTAAAATGTGTTTCGGGCGTGGCAGTCGGTGTGGTGGCTCTGCTCAGCACCATATTCACCGGCGTGTCGCGTGAGGCGCAGATCTTGATTGCCATCGCAGTCCTTCATGGGATTCTCAACAACCTCCTTGTGCACGGACGCTTCGTCTTCCGTGCCCTCGAGATCATGAGGTTTGAAGCCTACTCCATCGTTGTTGAAAAAGGCGCGATCGTCCTGATCTGCGGGATCGCACTCTTTGTGTATCCAACGGCTGCGGTGTTCCTGGCGGCATTTGTCATCGCCTATGCTCTTGCGACGTCGGCGACGTTTCTCATGCTCCGCAGACAAACCCGTTTCTCTTTGGCATGGACACCGTGGCCCACCTTATGGAAAGCGGTGCTGAAACCGGCACTGCCGTTTGCTCTGATGGGTATCTTCATGGTGGTCTACTTTCGGGCCGGCACGCTGATGCTCCAGTGGTTGACCGGAAGCGAGGCGAACATCGGCTACTTCAATGCAGGGTATCGGCTGGTCGAGGCTTTTGCGCTGCTTCCCACGATCATGGTTATGCCGCTGTACGCCACATTCACGCGGGAGAGAAGCGACAAGGTCATTGTGGGCCAGCGCGTACATCAATCAGCACGGGGCCTTTTGGCAGTATCGCTCTTTGTCGCCGTGCCGTTCGTATTCTTCAGTCGCGACATGACATTGCTGCTGTACGGACCGGCCTATCTGCCCGCGTCACAGGCAATCGGCGTCACCGTCCTCACTATCGTCCCAGTCGGGATGACGTGGCTCTTCGTTCATCTTGCGGGTGCAGTGGGTCGGCAGAGAATACTCAACTACTTCATCGTGGGGATCACGCTGT
>JADLEA010000167.1 GCA_020846365.1 Bacteroidota bacterium | reverse complement strand
AGATCCGCGGCAACGACATCTTCGGCCAGACCCTCGAGGGGATCAGGTTCGAAGCCACATCCAACGGCTGCGTCATTGACGGCAACACCGTCCGGCTGGTCAACAACCGCGCCATCGCGATGGACAACACCACCCAGGCCCTCATCGCCAACAATACCATCGCGGACATTGGCCTGGTGCAGGGATACGGCGTCGGGATTGACCCGCTTCATCCATGGCTCTACAACGGCTCCAGCGGTATCACGCTCTGGACGGGCAGCAACAACACGGTCAGGGGCAACTCCCTGGACAGCATCGGTTACATTGGCATCCGCCCCGACGGGCATGACGTGCTGGTCGAGCAGAACCTCATCCGCAACATCCTCCTCTCGCTTGCAGACGGCGGCGGGATCTATGTGTGCGGCGTGTACGGCGCCACCACCAGACGCGGTGTGTGGTGCAATAACATCATCGAAAACGTGATTGGCAACAGCGAAGGCGTGCTGCAACCCAGAGGCACGACAGCCACAGGACTCTATATCGATGCAAAATCGTATGACATGCGCATGGAGGGAAACACCGTTGTCCGGGCGCGCGGAATGGGCATTTTCATCCAGGTGGACAGCGACCGGGACACGGTTCGCAACAACCTGCTGTATGACTGTGCGACCAATATCGACGGTTGTTACCTCCAGGTTTTCTCCGACACCACAACACACTATGGCTCGCACGTGATCCGGAAGAACCTCTTCTTCCCGATGCAGAGCGTCTCGAAGCTCATGTGGTTGTGGACGAACGCCAGGTCGTTCGAGTCACCGGCTCTCTTCGATAGCAACTACTACTGCACGCCCTTCGACGTCAACAGCCCCATCGTGGAGGCAACATCGCAATCGTCACACCGCCCGCTCACGCTCTCGCAGTGGCAGTCCACATCGGGTCAGGACCAGCATTCCGTCAACCCCATCCTCAAGTTGGACGCGTTTGTCATCACGGATTCGAGCGCTTCCAATCTGGTTACCAACGGACAATTCACCTCCGGCATTTCGGGCTGGAGTGCATGGGACACGAATGCCCAGATCAGCTTCGCCTCCGACAGCGGATTGAGTGCCGGATGTCTCCGGTTCCGGCTCCTCGGGAGTGAACCACAACCGTTTGGCATCGCGATGAGCAGTCCGTTCAAGATCACCAGCGGCCAGCTCTACCGCCTCCGCTTCAGTGCCCGGACCCGGCAGGCCGGAAAGGTCACAGCAGAAATCCAGCAGCACCATTCACCGTATGCTGTGGTCGTGAACGCCGGTGATTTCGCACTTGGATCAGCCAGAGGCGAGTTTGTCTGGTACTGGCGATCGAATGTCACCGACAGCCAGGTACGGTTGAACTTCAAGGGAACGGGAAGCGATTGTGTGTTCTTCCTGGACAACGTGGATTTCCGGCCCGTCGAAGGGACTGCGATGCCGCCGGAGTACGCAGCGCCGCTGCACATCAACCGGACATCCCTGCCCATGTCGGTGAGCCTGGGGGGCGAGACGTTCTACGATCTGGACGGCACGGAGTACAGCGGGACGGTCACCGTTCCCCCGTATTCGTCCAAGCTCCTGATTCGGGGTTCGGGGGCGCAGAGCAAACAGCCCGAAGCGGTCGGCGAGGCATCGGGGCGCCCGGATGAATTCGCCTTGCATCAGAACTACCCGAACCCCTTCAATCCTTCCACGACCATCGGGTACGTGCTTCCCGCGGGCGACAAAGTGAAGCTGGAGGTCTTTGACCCTCTCGGGCGCCTTACAGCAAGGCTTGTGGATGAGCACCAGACGCCCGGATACCACCAGGTGCTTTTCACCAGCAACGACCTGGCATCGGGCACGTACTTCTACCGGCTCCAGGCGGGAGATTTGCAGAGCACGCGCAAATTCGTTCTTCTGCGGTAGCGTTCAATTCCCGGCCGGGGGGACCTCGGTGGCACCGGTCCCCCACTCTTCAGGTGTGGTGTGATAGTACTTGTGCCTGGCATCATAGTGCCCGTACTTGTCGCTTCCGTAGTACGCGCCGTATGCATCTTTCGGATCGAAGTGATTGAGGACCACACCGAGCAATTTCCCTCCGGCTCGCTGGAGAAATTCGCTCGCCCGTTCCAGTGCTTCGAGGCGCGTTGCCCCGGCATCCGCGACGAGCATCGTCCCGTCTGCCATGGAGGACAGCATGGCCGCGTCATTCACCACGAGGATCGGCGGCGCATCGAGCAGTATCCAGGCGTAGCTCTTCTTCAAGGAGGTCAGCGAATAGGTACTTTGCCTCTGCCCGAAGAAGCGCGACGGATGGTCCACGCGCGAGCCGCACGTCATCACATCCAGGTTAGGGACAACGTCTCTGTGGACACATTCCTCAAACGACGCGCTCTTGGACAGCATTTCTGAGAGACCGGGCGATACCGGAAGCTGGAATTGCGTGTGTACCGCCGGCCGCCGCAGATCGCAGTCAATCACGAGCACGCGCTGGTCGGTTTCAGCCAGACACAACGCGAGATTGAGGAGCGTGGTGGTTTTGCCTTCGCCGGGGTTCGGGCTGCTGACGAGAATCGTCTTGAGGGGTTGCTCGATTTGTATCCGCATCAGTCGCGTGCGCAGGCGCCGGTAGCTTTCCGCGGTAAACGAAAGCGGATGGGAAATCAGACGGAACTGGGGCGAGAAATTCCGTGCGCCTTCGGGAACGAACGATTGCATATCCAGCGTCTCAAGCTCCTTGTTCAGGGGCGGCACCTCGGACAACGCGGTGAAGCCCTTCCGGCGAAGCTGCTGCGGAGTCCGCACGCGCACGTCGATCCCATCCTTGATGACTACCGCGCCGATGGAGAGTCCAAGCCCGGCCAGAAGGCCCAGAAGGGTGTTCAGAAAGAGCTGGGAACGGCCTTTCGATGCCTCCGGGGTCGCACGGTCAATGATGTCCACATACCCGAATTCTGATTTTTCGGTGATCGCAGCTTCGTTGTATTTTTCTTCCACCAATCCGTAGAGTTTCTCCGTGCTGAGACGTTCCCGCTGCACACGCGCGAAGTTCAGGCTGTGGCGCGGGATGAGCCGGAACTGCGCCTCATAGCCGGCGATGATGCGGTTCAATGCCGAACGGCGGGATTGCAGCGTTTCAAGCTGGAATTTCGTTTCCAGCAGCTGTTGCCGGAGGCCACGGATATAGTTGAGGGGGTCAGCCTGGTTGCCGGCTGTTCCGATGCCGTTCGGGTCGTTGATCAGCTCGGTCGTTCGCTGGCGGAGGTTCTCGCGAAGCGCGTCAATCTGGTCGCCCAGCTCCTTCAATTTGGCCTGATTGACACCCTGGTTCAGCACAGCAGGATCATTTTGCGCGAGGGTGACATCCCGCTGGACTTCCAGGCGGGCAAGTTGTTCACTGAGGAGCCGGATGTACGGATCATTGGCCTGTCCGATCACGTTTGCGGCGGAGGATTCCTGTTGCGGCAGTTCGGACCGCAGGGAGGCCATCTTCTTGTCAAGTCCTTCGATTTCGATGCTCAGCGCGTTGCGTGTGGCTTCAAGCTGGGAAAGCTCCTTCACCAGTCGGTTGGATTCGCCGTCCAGAGAGATCACCCCGCTCGTTTCCATGAAGGATTTCATCTCCCCGTCCGCCTGGGCCAGCTGCGACCGTTGCTCGGCGAGTCTCCCCTCCAGGAACTCCCTGACCGAGCGTGATCGGGAGCGGCTCTGCTGCATGATCTGTTCCTGATACGAGTCCGCAAAGGTGTTTGCCAGCAGCGCGGCTTCGACGGGGTCAGTGCTCGTCACAATGATCCGGATGATATCCGACTCCCGTTCGGGAAGAAACGTCGCGGCCTTCTGCAAACGGTCCGTGATCACCTCGGGATCGGCGAACACCTGCGAGGATTGCGCATCGGGATCATGCCGGACGATCGGGAGGAGACGCGTTTTTGCTGAGTCGAGATAGGGATTCATGAGAAGCTTCTCGGCCACCGTCCGCGCCAATCCGCGGGCCTTCAAGATGGCCATTTCGTTCGCCATCTTGTTTGTCCCCCCCTCGATGGTCTGGGCGAACGGGTTCGCCTGCTGACCCGCTTTCATGTTGATCAGCACCGTCGTCTTCCCCTCGCACGTCGGGGGCCTTTGCAGCGTGATAACGGCTACGAGCAGGGTGATCGCCGCCGTCGTGCCGGCGACAAACCACTTCGTACGCAACAGAAGAGCGACGAGTTCACGGAAACGTGATTCGTGCGAATCAGCGGAATCCGTCAGCTGTTGTTCGTGTGTGTCCATATCTGGTGTCCTCGGCAAAAGAAATCAGTTGATGCGCATTGGCGTGTTCAGGTACGAGGGAGGCAATCCGGTTTCTTGACTTTCTCCCGGGATGTATGTAGGTTGTTGGGAATTCATCCGCTCGAATTCTCGCGTTATCCATTCCAAGTACTCAAGGACGAGTGAAGGCTCGTGGGCAGTCGGCTTTTTTCTGGAATGAACATTGTCGAGTATTGAGGCACGCAGCGAGGAGCTAACGAAGATTCTGTGGAGAGGAGCTATGCGAGCGCCGTCAATCACACCAGACCCCCATTCTGTCTCACGAGCAGCACTGCTTTTCTTGTGCCTCACGTTTGCCATCAACGTTGTTCGTGCGCAAACTTCCTACTATCTTTCGGCTGATGGGAACGATGCTAATGCCGGGACTTCTCCGGCAGCTTCCTGGAAGTCCATCACCAAACTGAACTCCGTCGCGCTTGTTCCCGGCGATGCCGTCCTGTTCCATCGCGGGGACGAGTTTCACGGGCAGATCTTGCTCTCTCAATCCGGCTCGGCCGCTCTGCCGATCTCCTTCGCCGCCTATGGATCCTCCCCCGTCAAGCCGGTCATCACCGGT
>JADLEA010000166.1 GCA_020846365.1 Bacteroidota bacterium | reverse complement strand
AAGCTGCCATCCGCCCGGAATTTCACTGCCGGTTTCGCCTGGCTGAATGCCGTAGTGGTGTGGACTCTGATTTCGCCCGTCGCGGGAGAGCCATCGGCCGCATAGACGCGCATGAACACGTCACGGTCGTCAGAAAGAGTCCAGCCGTTCCAGACCACGACCGATCGTCCGGACTGGCTGATCGCGACATCAGGTTCGGTCTGGGTTCCGGAGACCGTAGTGTTGACCAGAAATTCCTCTCCCGCTGGCGTCGTGTGCGTAAACCGGCGGGCCTTGATGTCGTACGCGGAATCCAGGTTGGTCATGGATGCCCAGGCGACAAGCAGCGTGCCTGCCGGATTCATGGCGCTCGAGGGCTTTTCCTGGTCTCCCGGACCTGCGGCGTTTACCATGACCTCTCCCCCCACAGCGCTTCCGCCGGATGTGATCGCCTGCAGTACAATATCGCCTTTTGAATCAGCCCCCGCGTAGTTCTCCGAATTCCAGACGATGATCATGCCTCCGGATCCATCCCGCTCGATCTGCGGATCGCGCTGTGTGGAATCGCGCGTGGTATTGACGATGAACTCTGATTGTGCAAGGAGGCGGGGTGCGACAATACAGAGGAGGAGTACGAGAAGAGGTTTCATTGCCTTTCCTCACAGAAGGAATGCGGATGCCCGCACAGAGCAGTCCGGTCTACTTCATTTGGAAATCCATCAAAGGATTGGCCAGCGATGGCGCATGCTGGTAGTGCCACCATTCGGCGGCGTAACGCGTCAGACCGCCGACGTTTTCCATCATGCCGAGCAAGAGCTCCCGGTTGGCAATTTGCTCGGCCGAGAGGCCGATGGTCCACCCATGAGACGCCGCATCGCCGAAATAATCGAACGGCGTGGGCATGGGCAGTTCTTCGCCCGTCGCCAGGTTCACGAGCGTCAGATCCACTGCGCCGCCGCGGTTGTGGTTCGAGCCGGATGCCGGATCGGCGACATAAGTGGGGTCCGGGAAAATCTCGAACATGAGGTACTGCACGGCCCGGGGCCGGTACCCGTCGAAGATCTTCATGCCGAGACCCCGCACCCGCAGGCTGTCCTGGACGACCTTCAGACGCTTGACCAAACCCTGCGCGAGAAGACACTCGTTCGTAGTGTACAGCTTTTGATGGAGGAAGTTGTCCGTCGTGCTGTATTTCAGATCCAGAACAATATCGGGGATGAGCTCCTTGACATTGACGAGTTCATTGTCGGCGGATTGGGCGGCAACGAGACAGGGGAGCAGAAGGATGGTGAGCAGAGTACAGAGTTTCATGACGCACCTCCGGTACCCGGTGAGACGCACTCCCCCCCTCTGCCGCCGGGGAGGCGGGAAGAGAGGGGGAGCTTCAGTGAAGGGATGTCAGAATCTGATGCCGAATGTCAGATAGTGGACGTTTGTCAAACGGCCCCAATCCTGATACGCATAGTCCACTTTGAGCTTGAATTCCCCCGATATCCGGTAATGGACGCCGATGCCGGCGGTGAAGCGCTGCTCTGTGTCCCTCTCGAAAAGCGACTTCCAACCCCCGCGCAGGAAGACCATCTCGTTCCACGCGTACTCCGCTCCCACGTTCAGATACTCGGTGTTGTCGTTCGGGTGAACAGCATCCAGCGCGGTGGTCACGCGGTGCTCATCGCTCTTGAGGACGTCGGCCGCCACCCCGACCCGGAACAAGAGCGGAAGGTCGAAGGACTCCAGCTGAAGATCCGTGTTGATAAGATTCCCCTCTGCCCCACCGACCTGCTCGATTCTCAAGTTGTCGCGTCCTTCGAGCTTCATCTTGGTGCCAAAGTTGGAGATGCTCGCGGCGAGCCGGAATTCATTCAAAATAGGGATCTTGTAGATTGTTCCGATATCCACGGCAACGCCTACAGCCGACATGTTCCAGAGGTGCTCGCGTACATACTTCGCATTCGCGCCGATGGAGAACTGATCGGTGAGATTCCGCGCATAGCTGATCCCGATAGCCATCGCCCCGGCGGAAAAATACTCGCCGGTCCCTTCCGGCTGTGCGGTGGTGCGCACCAGCATTTCGTCCATGGAGAGGACGCTCACGGACACGCCGAGCGTTCCGAAATCGGGCAGGTACGTGGCGAAGGCAGCATAGTCGAAATTGACATCGGCGAACCACCGGACGTGATTGAACGTCGCCTCGCTGGCATACATGTTCGCGAGCCCGCCGGGGTTCCAGTACATGGCGGTGATATCGTCCGCGGTCGCTGTATACGCGCCGCCCATGCCGATCGCCCGTGAGCCAACGCCGATCTTGAGAAAAGGGGCCGCCGAGGTACCGGTCTTTGTGAGGTTCTGCGGGAACGCGACCTGCGAGAGCGCAAAGACTGCAAGCGCCATCACCACTCCGATCCGCGATCCCCTGTTTCCTGAACTCTTCATATGTTTGTCTCCAGAATCCATTCGTGTGCACACCGTTCACCGACTCCCTCCGTCGCCGCCCTCGTGCAGAGCGGCGAAGAAGGGATGTGAGCGATCACTTGATCAACGCGAACTTGAGTATTCTCTCTCCGATGCCCGGAGCATCGATATGCGCAACGTACACGCCGTACGCCACGCTGAAACCATCCCGGTTCAGAAGGTTCCAGAATTCACGGCCGTTGTCCATCCCCGCATCATGTTCGATGATCTGCACCAGGTCCCCGTTGATCGTGAAGATTCTGATGGAACAACGCGAGGGAAGGTGCTCGAAATAGATGCGCCGTTCGCCGCGCGTCGCGCCGGGGAGACGGTTCGTGGGCTCGATTTCGCTCAACCCGACATACGGATTGGGCACGACGATGATACGGTCCATTGCCGAAGCGGCGATGACATCATCCACCCGCGCCGCCTCCGTCCTCAGGGTATATTGGTCCTCCGCATAGAACGGACGCCTGGTGGCAATCAACAGAACATCTCCATCGGTGGGGAGCCGGGGCGTTTGGCTCGAGTCGCCCGTTCTGGTGATCACCACACCCCACGTCGTGGTGTCAGTCGGAAGCCCCGTGGCTCCGGGCTTGAACAGCACGAGTTCTTCTCCCGGACTCCACTGTTGATCGCGCGTTGCGGTGTTCTCGGCGAGGAATGTCTGGATGCGCTGGGGAGTGCCCGTGGTCACATCGTGTACGGAATAACGCACCGGCACGCGAATGAGCCCCCCGCTCTGCACCAGCGCGGTGTCGATGTTCTGGGAGGAGAACCTGATTTCGTAGTCCGCGGGCCAGAGACGCTTCCGGGTTCCGATGGACGTGAGCTTTGCGATAAAGTCGCAATTGGTAGTCCCTTCGACCCACCGGGAACGGATCGAGTCATATGCCAGGGTCGGATGATCTTCGATCCTCAGCTCGATGCCGTCGAAGGCCGGGTTGGAGTCCTCACCCCTCAGCGCCCGGCTCTGGTAGACGGGATAATACCGATATTGCACGGTGTACGTCCCGCTCACAGACATCGCGCTTGCTGCCGTGCGGCGAATGGATCCACGCTGGAAATTCACGACGTAGTCCACGTCCTTCGTATACACCGTCCCGCTCGCGTCGGTCACCTTGAGGAAGCTGTCATCGGCGATCCCCTCGCGGGAAAGCGCGGAGTAGTTCGTATCGAACGGAACAAAGGTGTCCTTCACGGGTAGCAGATCGAGCACCGAATAGTTCTTGCCGCCTTCCTTTCGGTTTCCGTTCTGGAACGAATCAGCAAAGCTGATCTGGTATTGACCGCCGCTACGGACCGCCAGGTCGTTCATGATCCTGAACGTCACCGGCCCGGTCGCAATACCCTGATCGTGGGTGATATCTTTGGAGAGTATCGCGGGCGGCACGTAGCCGTTGGTGCGCGGACCCGGTATGACCTGAGCCGTATTCGCGTCGAATTTCAGCACCGACGTGATGGGATCTTCGCTGATCTTCTTCGTAGTCTCGGTCGGGGAAATCCCCACCGAATCGCCGTGATCATAGGCAACAACGGCATAGTAGTAGGTCTGCCCGTTGATCACGTTGTTGGAATCCACGAACGAGTGAACCAGTCCCCGGTTGTTCCCCAGATAGTACTGGATGCCACGGTCCTGATACGGGACCGGATGGTAACCTTTCCAGGGATCTTCCACCTCTGCCGACCACCGGCCGTCCTTGTTGATGTCCACGAACGGTTCGCCCGTGTCATACTTCCCGTTCTGGTTCGTATCGGTGTATTTCTCCTGTCGCACGGCAACGTCCCACTTGGCCTCTCTTCCACCCACCTCCTGGAGGGGCTCGGTGAGGAAGCTCGATCCTTTCCCGTCGGTGACCGTCTGGATGTCATTGAACGACGGGTCGGTGCTTCTGTAAATCACATACCCTTCGAAGTCGTTGCCCGTGATGGGATCGACGCTCGCTTCAGCAGCGGTGTCCCAGTATAGCGTCACCTTCTTGTCCCCCGGAACCGCCGTCATGCTCGGCGTAATCGGCGGACGGAAGAACTGGTAGTTCTTGTTGTAGATGGTCTGTACCGTCCGCGCGGTGACCAGAAGTCCGTCAAGATCCTCCGCGAGCAACAGCGACGTGGAGATCCGCTTGGTCTCCCCTTTCGCGAGGGAGATGTACCCCGATCCGAAAATAAACACGATGTCGGCGCTTTGCTGGATCGAACCGAAGTTCCTCGGAATGGACCGGTTCCACATGGACTCGTCATTGGAAATCCTGTCGGTGTTCCATGTCCAGCTGTTGAAACTCGTCAACCCGATCTGGTCCGATTCGTCCAGATCGGTGAGCTCATAATTGGGTTCGCCCGGATACAACGGATCCAGCGATCCGTCAGGGAGCTTCTTGCCCGCATCGGGGACGCCGTTACCCTCTCCTTCGTCTTCCGTGTTAGGGACGCCGTCCACGCCGATGTCATCGCTCAGAGGACTCCAATCCCCGTCGTTGTCAATGCCATCGTCCTGACGTTCGTCGATGACGCCGTCACCGTCATCATCCAACAGGTTATTCGGATGTCCTGGGCTCTCCAGGAATTTGCATCCAACATATCCCAGGGGAAGTCCTCGCGCGCCTTTCATGTCCGGATCCCAGAAATACACGAGGCTCCTGGAGTACACGGGGATATCATCCACGCGGCCTAGCGTATCGTAGGGGGGAATGAAGAACCCGTTGTCGTCGGTGTTTTCAGGTGACCCGCCACCCAGATCGGCATCGCCGTACACACCGAAAAACAGCGTGTCAAGATCCTTCTCGCTGATGTTGGTGATGGTGTACACGAAGAAGATCGTGTTCTCCGCGAGCGCATTGCTCCATTGGAAGACCCGTCCGTCGACCTGCAGCCCGATCCCCTTCCGTGTGGAATCCATGGGGAATGGGTAGTACGGAAACTCCATGTTGAACCGGTCGTCCATCGCCCAGAATACTTCCAGGTCGGCACTCAGGATATCCTGCGAAAGATATCCCGGCCAGACATACTTCCCCGTCGACGGGTTGTACCAGGCACGCGGCCAGCTGTCGGGTTTGCCGTCGCCGTCGTCATCGTCGGCCGGATTCGAGGCCATGTCGGGCTGGTCCGGATCGGCATACCCCGGCAACGGCTGCCACTGCCAGAGCGTATCGCCGGTGGGGTTCACTTCGCGCAACGCAGGGTAATCCCACAGGCCATCCGAGATGATATGGAGCCGCCGTGAGGGTTCCCACGCGGACGGTACCGAAGCGCCGACGATCGGGCAGAACTGGAAGACGTAATCCAGATTGTGCCAGACGAGGTTATTGACGCCGCGGAGCGCATCATAGCCCGGCGAAATGCCGCCGTAGTTGTAGATCTGTGTGGCGATCTTGTTGCCGTTGATAAAGACGGATTTGCGGTCTCTCTGCGCCGCTATGCCCGAGGTCTTCGCCGGGGAGCGCAGGTCCGGCTTCATCTGGTCGGGGGAGGTCGCAGGCGCAACAGCATTTTCCGCCGCAGAGGCCTTTACATACTCCTTTACCGCCCGGAGTTCCCGCTCGGTCTTTTCATCCGGCATTCCCGCGCTGGCAGTGCCGGGAAGCAATCCCACGACGGCTGCAGCCAACCATAGGAGACAGGTACGTACGGAAGTTTTCATGCACATCCTTCCTTCTTAGAACTCCACATTGAATCCGAGTCTCACCTCGCGCGGTGAGGCATAATAGTCGGGTCGCACAAACCATTCGCTTGCCGGATGCACTCCGGGAACCCGGGCGGCCACGTTGTTCGTCTCTTCGGCAGTTCCCTGTGTTGCCACCAGGGTGTACGTGGAACGCCCGGTGTCATCATACACAAAGCGCTCGATCAGGCTGTCGAAGAGGTTGTACACTTTCACGAAGCCGGTGAGGCGTAGTCCATACACGGCAAAGGTCTTGTCGGCCAGCAGATCCACCCGTGTCTGCGAGGGTTTGCGGGCGCTGTTGGTCTGCAAGAAGACGGTTTGTGTAAGGATCTGGGGGGTGTACGGAAGCCCTGTTCCGATGCGGCCCACAAGCGTGACGTTCCAGTCGTTGACTTCACCCACCGACACGGTCGCATTCAGGGTGTGCGTCTGGTCCCAGTCCAGGTAGACCGGCACCTTTTCGCTCTGCCTGCCGGAGGAAAGGTCTACGAAGAAGGCGTTGGCGTCCGTCTCGTTCCCCTCCGAGACCTGGAAGGTATAGTCCAGCGTGGCGCCCAGGAGATCGCCTGTCGTGCGGCGTTTCGTCAGTGAAAATGTGAGCCCCTTGACGTTGCTGTAGTCCTTGTTGACGTATTTGAAGTACGTCTGATCGCCGCTGATGCGGATCTGCTGTTGTGCGAGCAGATCCCGCACGTCTTTGTAGAAGCCGGTGATGTTGAAGGAGAGATTGTCCATGAGTTGCTGCTGCAATCCTATCTCGTACGTCACCGTGCGCTGCGGGTTCAGGTCGGCGTTCCCAAAACTTGGCGTGCCCGTTGAGAAGCTGTACTTGAAATCCGGATTGGAGTAGAGATACGAGAACGGCGGCATCTGAAAGAAGTGACCGTACGAGAAGTGGATGATCCCCTTGTCCGTGATCGGGAAAGAAACGCCGATGCGGGGACTCCACTGGTGCTTGGCCTTGGCCCGGGCGAGCAGCGTGGATGGATCCACCGTGGTGGGCAATGAGGGATTGTTCGGCGACGGGTTGAAGATGTCCGTCGAGTAATCCGCATCCGAACTGAAGTAGTCGTACCGGAGTCCGACGTTCAGGATCAGACTCGAGAACTCCATTTTGTCCTGCACATAGGCCGAGAATTCGGTGGGCTTGCGGGTATACGCGTCATGGTACACCGTGTTGGTTCTGGGAATCGTCGCCTGGAAGTACCGCACCGTGTCGCGCAGGATGGTGAAGCTGTCGTAATAGAGCGTGTGTTTCTTGAACTCGGCACCGACTTTCACTTCGTGGTTTGACGTCCACTGGCTCGTCACATCCACCTTGCCGCTCAAGGAAGCGGAGCGCTGGTAATAGTGTCCGTTCCGCGTCCCGCCCGAGAGAAACGTGTACGGGGCAACGGCAATGCTCTTGTAGTCCGGTTGATAGCGCGGATCCGCATGGTAATCCGCCAGGTTCATATCCGTTCCCGCGGAATAGTCCACCGGGTTCCCGGTTGCGTCCAGGAGCGGATACAGGTAGTACTTGTAATCGTTCAGATTCATCGAGCCCCGGACCGTGTAGTACGTGGAGGAATTGAGCGCGTGACGGAATTCCAGAGAGTTCAGCAACCCCCACTCGTTGTTGTTATAGCTTGCGTCCGGGTTGTACTTGTAGCTGTGGTTGTAGCTCTTCCAGGTTGATTTCGAGTACAGAACGTCGTAGCGGATCTTCCCGGTGGAGAAGGGGGAGAAGGTCAGCTTCGCCGTCCCGCTGAATTCACGGCTGGGGTTCATGGGCACCAGCGCGCTGTCCCCGTTCTGGTGGAGGCGGATGTCGTTGGGATTCATCGGGTTCACGTCGGCGTAGTCCGACGGAAGGTGCTGGCGGATGCCGTACAGCCATCCCTTTTCGTCGTCCAGCCGGCCTGAGACGAAGAAGGTCAGGAAGTCGGGGATCACGGGACCGTTAAGGGTGAGCTCGGTGACGGTGTGGCTGAAAGGGGCGATGTCATCGATGTTGGTGAAGATCTCGTCGTGCGAGCTTATGAAGTCGCCGGTGGTAAAGGAGAGACTCCCCCCGAACCTGTTCCCGCCCTCTTTGGTAACGGTATTGACCACGCCGCTGAGGGCGTTGCCGTACTCTGCGTTGAACGTCCCGCTCACCACCGAGAGCTCCTGAATGGCATTGGTGGCAATCTGCACGGTCTTGGTATTGTCGAACGGATTGGAAATCGAAACGCCGTTGACCGTGTACGAAATCTCGTTGGTCCGGCCGCCGCGGATGTGCAGGCTCCCGTCGGATCCCTGGGTGATCCCTGCCTGGAGCGAAAGGATTTGCGTGACGCTTTCCACGGGGAGGGCTTCGATGGCCGCCGCGTCGATATTGGTATGCGACGAGGTAAGATCCCGCCGGATCATCGGTGCCTCGGCCTGTATTTCCACCGTCTCGAGGGCAATGACATCGGTGGAGAGGCGAATATCCAGCCGCGTCGTGAAATCAACGGACACCTTGACGTTGGTAAAGCGCTTCTTCTGAATCCCCACCCCGGATGCGACGATGGTATACGGACCGGGAGGTATATTCATGATCACATATTCGCCTTCCACGTCCGTGCTCGCGCCCATCGTGGTGCCTTCGATGAGCACGCTCACCCCCACCAGCGGTTCGCCGGTTTCGGAATCCTGCACGCGCCCGGAAATTTTGCCAGTCGTGCCGGAGAGCGCCAGTGTAGGGAGCAAAAGGATCGTGAGGACGATACAGCAGATGCGTCGTGACATGCAAGCCTCCGTGGATGCTCACGCCTCAGTGCGACCGTCATGCATGCCCGCGCGGATCGGCATGTGATTGCCGGGTTTCCGTGTCCGCTGCCCGGTGGGTCGGATCTGACAGGGTGAGTACAAAAAAAGGGCCGTGAATAGTATTCCATTCACGGCCCGGGTTGTCAAACAGCTGAACTGCTTTCCGGTGAACGGATTACCGGACCAACATCATCTTTTGTGACGTGCTGAAGTTTCCGAATTTCAGGGTATACACGTAGCTGCCGCTCGCAACGCTGACGCCGGCATCGTTCGTGCCATCCCACTCCACCTCGTATGCTCCCCTCGCCGCCTGCTCGTTGGCAATCAGGGTTTTCACTTCCCGGCCGAGCATGTCATACACCGTCAGGGAGATGGTGTTCTGCACGGGCAGGCTGAACCGTATCATCGTGGAAGGGTTGAACGGATTGGGGTAGTTCTGCTCAAGCACGTACTGGTCGGGTGTCACGACTTTCAGATCGAGCGGGGCAAACGTGGATCCGGTCCACTCGAGCATGCGGAGGTTCGTGGCATTCACGTTGACCTGCTTCCAGGTGCTGTCGATCACGAAGATATCAGGCGTCTGGGTGGTGTCAAACGTGTGAAGGGTGTACGTCACCGAGTCGGCCACGCTCTGGTAGGAGAGCATCACTTCGACCTTCCCGTTTCCGTTGACGTCCGCACCGGCATACATTTTGGACACGAACGGGCTTTCAGCGTACGTCGTATCCCACACGCCGAGCGAATCCCAGTAGTCAATTTCGTGGAAAAACGCGGGCTCGCCGGGGTAGTAGATGGTCTTCGTGTAGCTCGCCGGATCGGTCATGCTGCCCGTGCCGTTGTATTCCATGGCAATGACGTTGTAGTCGGCGGAACCACCAAGCAGAATTTCCTCCCTGCCGTTCCCGTTGAAGTCATATGCGCCGATCCCCCAGTGTGAACCGGTAGTCTTTCCGGCAAGCGCCCACAGATCCTCGCCGATGATACCGAACTGCGTGCTGTCACGCCACACGTACACGCCGGTGTCACCTTTGGCAATGGTGTTAAGGACCACCTTGTAGTTGTAGTCACCTGCTCCGATATACAGGATGCCCGCGATTTCCTTGGTACCGTCGCCGTTCACATCCACCGGCTGGACGCCCATGTACGCCACGGCGTCTT
>JADLEA010000165.1 GCA_020846365.1 Bacteroidota bacterium | reverse complement strand
TCCTGCCCGACCACGCGCCCCGAGTTGGTCAACTCTGCGATGAGCGCCGCTTTCTGCTCTGCAGGGTTGGGAGTCTTGAACACGTCGACTGTAATCACCACGCCGTCTGGATACTGCCCGAGGGGATCCAGGAACCGTTGTCCGGCCTCAAGAGAGTTGTAAATGCGGGGGCGACCGGCATCACCTCCGGCGGCCCACCCCTGCGGGTATTGGAAGTGAAACCCGTACAACGGGTCCCGGTATTCCTGCATCTCTCCCACGGGAAGGAGTGCGGTCTGCTTGTCTCCGCCGCAGCCGACAACCAGCAGCGCGAAGAGGAACATGGCAGCCGACAAACCCAGGGTCTTAGAGAGGTTGATCATGGTGTTGCCTCTTGATATGAGTTGAAGTGAACGGCTTCAGACGAGTATCCGCGCATCGAATTCGGTGAGCTGACGTACTACCACTCCGGTGGGGTGGGACTAGTGCCAACCGGAGGGGTCGTGTGAAGATAGGGAAATTGGCGGAATTCATCAACAAAATATTCGGAAGGCCTGAATTGCTTACCCTGATGACATTTCCTACATTGAAAGACAATGCATCACGACACCTTCCGGGACCCATGACATCTCGCATCTGTTGTGCCGCTCTGCTCCTTTGTGTGGGTTGCTGCATTGCGACGGGCGGGGACAATCCCCTGCGCGTTACGGCCGTGCGCGTGGGAACTCCCCCCATTGTCGATGGCATGCTGGCAGATCCCCAATGGACCATGGCAAGCCCTGCCACCGGTTTCACCCAACGCGACCCGGAAGATGGAAAGCCCGCCACAGAACGGTCCGAAATCCGCGTCCTCTACGATGCAGACGCTCTCTATTTCGGGTGCCGGTATTTCGACAGCGAACCCACGGGCATTGTCGCGCGGCTGGCCCGCCGCGACGCAGAAACCGAATCAGACATGGCGTCCATCCGCATCGACTCCTTCCACGACACGCGAACTGCCTATCAGTTCGCCTTTAATGTGGCCGGGGTGAAGATTGATATCGTCCAATTCGACGACGGGGAGCGGGAAGACGACTCATGGGATGCCGTCTGGGAAGTGCAAACAAAGGTGACCGAGGAGGGGTGGAGCGCAGAGGTCAGAATACCATTCAGCGTTCTCCGGTATCACTCCAGCGAAGGTGACACGGCTGAGCAGGTGTGGGGTATCAACTTCACGCGGTATGTCACGCGCAAGAAGGAGAGCGCCTTCTGGGCGCATGTCCCCAAGAGCGAGAGCGGCTTCGTCTCCCGTTTCGGGCATCTGGACGGGCTCAGGGATCTCCCGGCGCCGCACCGGATCGAGATCCTTCCGTTCGGACTCCTGCGGCAATCCTGGACGCCCGCAACGGACATTGCGGAGAGGCATTCGCTTTTTGCGGTGGACGGGGGGGTGGACCTCAAGATCGGGGTCGGCAACCGCCTCACCATCGACGCCACCGTGAATCCGGATTTTGGCCAGGTGGAGGCCGATCCCGCAGTGCTCAACCTCTCCACCTTCGAAACGTACTATCCTGAAAAGCGTCCCTTTTTCATCGAAGGAATGCAGATCATACGGTTCCCCACTTTCGGCGATGAAGGGGGGCCGGGCATGTTCTATTCGCGTCGCATAGGCAGAGGCATTTCGCCCGATGAAGCGGAGGGAGACGGCGTTGACCGCGTGGAATCCGTGCCGCAACATGTCACTATTCTTGGCGCGGCAAAACTCTCCGGCCGCATATCGAACTCGACGTCGATCGGCGTGCTGCAGGCGGTGACGCGCCGTGAGCATGCAACGGTCCGCGCGGCGGGCAAGCCCGCAAGCGAACGTCTGATTGAGCCAGAAGCGCACTACAACATCCTGAGGATACGGGAGGATGTGTTGCGCGGGTCGTATGTCGGCGGGATTCTGACTTCCGTAGCCCGCCCCAACCACGCTCCGGCAATGACTGCGGGAGGGGACTGGGATATACGTCTGTGGGAAGGGTCACACCGCCTGGACGGGTTTATCGCTTTCTCTCACACAACGAACGGAGACCACGCCCGGGTCAGCGGGGGAGCCGGGCGGGTGGAGTTCGCCCGCATGGCTGCCGAACACTGGCTCTGGTCAGCCAGCGCTGATTTCACGACTCCGCGGTACGACATCAACGACGCGGGCTTCTTCCGGCGACCCAATGACTACGGTGGATTTATCTCTCTTCGCTACAAAGAGGATACTCCCGGCGCGGTCGTCCGCTCCTATCTGATCGGCACAAACCTGCACGAACGATGGAATTTCGACGGGGCAAATCTGAACCGGGATGTGGGATTCAACACCACGGTGCTCTTCTCCAACTACTGGGAGGTCACCGCGGAGGCACAAGTGGAATTCGGACGTTACGATGACCGGGAGACGCGCGGCCATGGGCTCTACCAGAAACCGCGAGGCGGAAGCGTGGAACTGGGATTCGAGACAGATGACCGGAAGACTCTGGCTCTTGCGATGGAGCATCGCTGGGAATGGGATGCGAAAGCCAAACGGACGTATGGCGTGGAAGCGGGAGTCAGCTACCGTCCTCTCTCCTGGATGGAATGGGGATTCGACGTTGAGGTGGAACGGGTGCGCAATGAGGAAGCCTGGTTCGGCGAAAGCCTGGGCGGGATGAACTCGCTTGTGTTGTTCGGCGACCGCAGCACGGATCTCGCGAGCTTCACCCTGCGCGGGGAAGTGATCTTCACACGGGACCTGACGTTCCAGTTGTACGGGCAGTTGTTCCTGGCCCGCGGGAGTTTTGCATCGCTCCGGAATCTGACGGGACCGGGAACGTTCGAACCGGGGCCGGCAGGCGCAGCCCCGCCGGGTTTCGCCACCCAGGAGTTGGACACGAACGCGGTACTGCGGTGGGAATACGTTCCTGGGAGTACGCTCTACCTTGTGTGGAGCCAGGCGAGGAATGGCGAGGGCCAGGATGTGCGTTCAGCATTGGCTGACAACATTGCCGACGCGTTCAACCTGGCCCCTTCGAACATTCTGCTGCTGAAACTGACGTACTGGTGGAACGTGTAGAAGACGGTCTACCCGACCACCTGCTTCAGTTCACGGCGCAAAGTATTGCGGAGCGTATCCATGCGGCTCCGGATCTCCTTCCCGACGCTCCGCAATTCTTCCTTGAGCTTCTCCATGTCCTTCTGCAGGTCGAATTTCTGCTTCTTCATCACACCCGATTGCACCTCGAATTCCCGCATGGCCTCCTCGACGCTTTCCAGCGCTTCCTCGTCCAACTCGCCCGTGTGCGATCGGAAGTAGTAGGAATTCACGTCATCAGATTCGTCGATTTCGAGGTGCAGGGAGAGCCGGGATCCTTTGCGCAGAATTTCGACGGTGGCGGAATCCCCGCCTTCGTAATCTTCCAGCGCATCCCAGATGTCTCCCCGATCTTCAATCTCTGCCTTACCGACCTTAAGGATGACATCTCCGGCTTTGAAGCCAGCGTCTTTTGCCGCGCTGCGCTTGCTCACCTTCTCGACCAGCACGCCTTTGCCTTCCGGCGCACCGAAGTATTCCCGCAGTTGCGAATTCAGATCCATGAGCTGCAGTCCGTGGGGGGATGCCCCGCCGAACACCCTCACGCCCACGTGGGGCGCGCGGGGGATGTGCGGGATTCTGGGCATGACAAAGGTATGCATTTCCGGACGCGATCCGAGAGTGGCCTCCAGGGTCTTCTTCTGGCTTCCGCGCACGACCACCAATGTTGCCTTGGAACCCGGGTCGGACCTGCGGACGGCCTTGATCAGATCGTTTGCGTCGTCGATCGCCTTGCCGTTGAACTCGACGATCACGTCGTCATCGGTGATGCCTGCCTTGTCCGCGGGGCTGTCCTCGACGACGTCAGTCACCAGGG
>JADLEA010000164.1 GCA_020846365.1 Bacteroidota bacterium | reverse complement strand
TTCCGCTGCATCTTTCACCCGTGGGGCTACGTATAGGCTATTCTGAAGGGGACTTTCCTGTCACGGAATCCGTCAGCGGACGCCTGTTACGACTCCCCATGTATCCATCACTAACGGAAGACGCCGTCACACACGTCGTCTCTTCGATGAAGGACTTTTTTGCCTAATAGCACGCATCATATGGATCAACACAAACTCTACCGCACGATTCAGATTCTGGCAGAGACCCCCTTTCGCACGGAAGACCAGCTCGTCAGCCATGTCCTGGAGAGCATCGTCAAAAGCGATCAAATGGCGATACGCGGCGGGAGGATCTGGAAGCTCGAAGTCACCACCGGCACGTACCGGTTGATTCACCAGAGCGGCGACATGCCGGCAATCGACAAAAACTTCCGCATCAAGGTTCAGGATTATCCTCCTTTCCAGCAACTCTCGAAGAAATCGACGATCGTCAGCAGAGAGTCGAATCAGTACCTGGTGCACAAGGGTATAAAGATGTTCTCCGCGACGGGGGTTGGCGAGAAGCTGCAGTGGAAGAACCTTACGCTCTACCAGTACGTCATCGGTATCACGGCGACGTACGTACGGCAGGAGATGACGTTTGCGCTGAACATCATCAGCACGGCCCTCACATCCGTCTTGAGGAACCGCAAGGCGGAAACGAAGGCACGCCTGCTGGAGGCGGACCTGGACAAGGCCCGGGAAATCCAGAAGAGCATCCTGCCCGCCCACGAGCTGAAGTTTCACAACTACGACCTGTACGGTGTCTCGCTCCCTGACAGGGTGGTGGGGGGCGACTTATTCGATTACCTGAAGGCGACGGGAGACAACGAACGCCTCGGCGTGGTCATCGGCGATGCGGCAAGCAAGGGACTCTCCGCAGCATCCCAGGCGCTCTATGTCTCCGGCGCCCTCAGAATGGGCGTGGAATATCAAACCAAGATCGGATCACTGCTCACCCGCCTGAACGCTCTGGTCAACCGCGCGTTTACGTCGGAACACTTCATTTCCATGGTCTACGCGGAACTGAATGCATCCGACAGAGGATTGGTAATCTACGTCAATGCAGGGCACAGCGCGCCACTCATTTTGCGCGCCGGATCGAATGACGTAGAGCGCCTGCCTGCGACGGGACAGATCGTCGGTCCGTTCCCCCGTGAAATCTACCATTCGGACTTCACGATCCTGAACCGGGGGGACATCATGTTGCTCTACACCGACGGCATCGTGGAGGCATCGACCGAGAGGGGGGAGATGTTCGGGGAAGGGCGCTTAATCCATGCGCTCCGGCAGCATCGCAAGAAGACGCCACGAGAACTCTGCGCGCAGATCCTGGAGGAAGTCCAGGTGCACAGCCGCATGACGGACTATTCGGACGACAAGACGATCGTCGTGATCAAGCGGTCGCGCTAAACTGAGACCTAACGCAGGGTTCTCCAATCCGGCTCCGCGTGAAACGCGTGCGACACACAAGACGTTGGATTACCTGGTGAGCACCAACGGCCTGCTCTGGCTTCCCCTGGTCGTCTGCAAACGGTAGTAATAGACCCCGCTAGCCACCCTGCTTCCGTCGAACGCGACGGAATGCCGCCCCGCCGGTCTGAATCCATCAACAAGCACCTCGACCTCCCGCCCCAACACATCATGAACGGAAACACGTACCGGGCCTGCTCCTGCGACTTCGAACATGATGGTCGTGGAGGGATTGAACGGGTTCGGGTAGTTCTGTTCCAGCACATCCCGGTCGGGGTACAGGGCCGGCCCGCTCCCTGCCGCGGTCGGCGTTGAGCTGGAGAAGCGGTAGATGGACGTCGGGAGATCCCTGCTGTACGCGAGGAGGTAGAGCTCGTTCTCACGGTCCACGCCGAAGCTCGAGATCGAATAAGGGGAGTCGAGGAGGAGCGTGTCAGCCACGACGGCACCTCCCGACCGCCTGAGGAGCCAGATCCTTCCTGATCCATAGTCTCCGTAGATGTAGGCCCCGCCGAGATCCGGCCTTCGAGTTCCCCGGTAGACATACCCTCCAGTCACCGAATAACCGAGACTTCGCGGGTAGTCCTTCACCGGCAGAATCAGGCCCGTCGTCGAACACCCGGTCGTCGGGGGACGGCAAATGGTCCCTTCCATGATCTTCCATCCGTAGTTCCCTCCCTTCTCCACAACATCAATCTCCTCACGCGCACCCTGGCCCACGTCTCCCGCCCAGAGCTCGCCTGTGGGAACGTCAAAGCTCCATCGCCATGGATTGCGGAACCCGTAGGCCCATATCTCCTCCCGGAATCCCTGTGTATTGCCGGCGTATGGATTGTCTTGCGGAATCACATACCTGCGTAGGATCGTGCTGTCGCGGATGTCGATGCGAAGAAACTTCCCAAGCAGCGACGTACGATTTTGCGCGACATTCCCGGGATCGTTGCCGTCTCCGCCATCGCCCATTCCGATGTAGAGACAATTGTCCGGTCCGAATGCTATCATCCCCCCGTTGTGGTTGGCGTATGGCTGCTCTACCTCCAGGATGGGCAGCTCGCTGGACGCGAGCGCGGAGTCTGGATTGCCCGGGGCAACGCTGAAGCGGGAAATCACCGTGCGGCACGCGTTCGGGGGAGCTGTCGGCGCGGTATAGTTGACGAAGAAGAACCCGTTCGTGGCGAAGTCGGGATGAAACGCCAGTCCGAGCAGACCCTGCTCGTTGGCCGATGAGCTCAATCGGGAGCCGATATCCAGGAACAGACTGGTCTCGGAAACGGTAGAGTCGTTGGGAAAGACACGAATCACCCCGTTCTGCTGAACGACGAAGACACGGTCGGTCCCGTCGGGCGCGGCGATCAGCAGAACAGGTTTGGTAAAGGTGAGATTGGGGAAGGCATTAACGAGGGTAAGCGGCTGAGATCGGACCACCGCACTCAGACACAAGAACAGCCCCACTCCACACAGACAGACCCGGCCCATGGCATATCCTCGCATATGGAAGAGAACGGTGCGACGTACTGCGACAGATTCAAGGAAACTGTAAGCAAAAAGGGAGCGAGATGCAACAACGCGCGATGCTAGCGGGCGATAACCATCTTCTTGGTTTCGAAGATCCCGGGCGCCTGCAGGCGGTAGAAGTAGATTCCGCTGGGGATGTCGAACTTGTTGAAGGACACCTCGTAGGTGCCCTCCTGCTGGGTTCCTTCGAACACGCGCGCGATCTCCTGTCCGAGAAGGTTGAAGACCGACAGCCGTACGTATCCTGCTCGTCGGATCGTGTAGGTAATGCTCGTGGAGGGGTTGAAGGGGTTGGGGAAGTTCTGTGCCAGTGTCTCTGCGGCAGGCGTCGTGCGTTCCACTCTGGATGCGGGCGGGGGAACATAGGCGACGCGGATCTGGCCTGAGGCGGGCTCGGACGGAGTGGAGAGGCGGCCATCATTGGCGATCACCCTCCAGTAGTACATCTGGTTCTGCCTGGGGAGTGTCAGGTGGATGGAGTCGGCGTCCTCCACGGCAAACGTGCGGAGAGCCGGACTTTCGAATCCCGCGGTGGTGTCCACGTCGATGACATACTGCACGGTGTCTCCGTCCGGATCGAACGAAGGTTCCCAGCGAAGAATGACCTCGGGATCGCTTCCCGAGAAGCTGAGGACCTCGATGGCCGATGTGCGTGCGAGATGGAACCGCTCCGGGGGATCGTTCACATTAATGACGGAGATGGTGTGTGTCTGGAACGCCCTTCCGGCGCCGTTCCGTGCTTCAAGGGTGAACGTCTGAAGATGTTGGACCGCCTGGTCATTGGTGGGCGTCCACTGCACAGTACCGGTTTTGGGATCACAGGTCATCCCATAGGGTCCGTTTAGCAAACGCACCTCCGGCATTGTGCCCGTGAATTCGGGCGTATACGTGTACATGATCTCCTGCACCGCGTCGGCACGGGGCTTCGTCACAAAAGCCGGTGCGACCGGCGAGATCCTCAGGATCTTGCTGGAGAGATACGGACCATTGGAGAGATAGATCGACCCATCCGGTCCCACCTGAAGGTCGGCGAACCCCGAGGGGTAGGCAAAAACGCGTTCGATGAGAACGGAATCGCCGTTGGCGCTCAGTGTTCCGCGCCAGACGTTCGGGGATGCGTTTGCGGTGAAGAGCAGAGAGCCGCGGAGGGACGGAAATCCGTCTCCGCGGTACATCGCGATGCCCGTAAGCAGCGGCTGGCGTCCCTCGGGAAACATCAGGAGGGGACGGGTCGTGGCGGGTTCCACCGTCCTGTCGGTGAACGGCCAGCCCATGTTGTCCCCTTTCCGCACGCGGTAGATGGCGTTCCCCGCCTCTGCCCCTCCTTCGGTGATGTAGAGGTCGCCTGTCTCCTGATCGAAAGTCATCCCCTGCGGCTGGCGAAGACCCCAGGCCCAGAAGGGACGGTTGGGGGTTGGATTATCCTGCGGAATGGTTCCATCGGCATTGATACGGAGGATTTTTCCCCACACGAATCGACGTTGCGACGTGTCCTGAACGAGGAGCCGCTGGGTGACGTGATCGCCTATGGCAACATAGAGTTTTTCGTCCGGGCCGAATGCGAGGACGCCGCCGTTGTTTTGGGTTGCATCGGTCATGCGGGGAACGTAGAGGATCTGGGTCGGATGGATGCCCACGCCCGCAGAGTCGGTGTAGCGCTCCACGATGCCGAGGCGGTCCAAAGCGCGAACGTAGAAGACGAACACGTACGGGGTATCGGGGTAGCGCGGATGGACGGCGATGCCCAACAGTCCCTGTTCGCCCTCGCTTTCGACTGCGACGGACAGGAACGGCTCTTGCCGCAACGTCCCATCAAAGAATCGCACCCGTCCGCTGTTCTTCTCGGTGAAGAAGAACGCACCGCTCCCGTCCGGCACGAACGCCAGGCAGACCGGATACTGGGCCGAAGGCGCACGCGCCAGGGTGTCCAGCCGGTACGACTGGGCCGCCAGGGGGCTGACGATGAAGAGCAACGCTATGAGGGGACACCACTGGAGTACCGAACGGGTCAATAGGATCCTTTCGTTGTGTGATGCATCTAACGTTTACGGCTTCTTGTACAGATAGGCCGAAGGATGATGGCGAGCTTCCGTGCCATCGTGGACTGAGAAGACTCCTCCGCTGTAGATCCGCGCCCCGCCGAATTCACCGCGCACGTTCATCGCATAGAACGCCACGTCGAAACGCGGGCGGCCGTTGTCATCCAGGAGGCAGCGCAATTTGGTATGGTCCACAATACTCTGCACGATGTCCAGACATGCCTGTTCCGGAGACTTCCCTGTACGCATGGCCTCGACGATCATTCTGCAGCTGCAGTTGGCCAGATTGGCCTCGCCGCGGCCGGTGGATCCTGCCGATCCCACGGCGTTGTCCACATAGAGTCCGGCGCCGATGATCGGAGAATCTCCCACGCGTCCGGGGATTTTGAATGCCAGTCCGCTCGTCGTGGTGACGCAGGACATATTCCCCTGGAGGTCGAGGCCGCTGCAGTGAATCGTGCCGGTGTGGCGGAAGTATTCGCCGAACGCATCGAGCACTGCCGGGTCCAAGTTCCGGCCGATATCCTTGTCGTCCGGCTTGTGAGGCGGCAGCCAATCGTCGCTCGTGGAGAGATTCTCCTTCCACGTCAGCCAGGCCTGGCGCGCCTTGTCCGTGAGCAGATCTTCTTCCTTGAAGCCGTGTGCGCGCGCAAAACGAAGCGCTCCCTCGCCCACGAGCAGAACGTGATCGGTGCGTTCCATGACGGTGCGGGCGACGCGGGAGGGGTTCTTGATGTTGCGGAGGGAGGCAACGGCTCCGGCCCGGTGTGTGGGGCCATGCATCACGGCCGCGTCCAGCTCCACGACGCCGTCTTCATTCGGCAGACCGCCGTACCCGACGGTGGTATCATTCGGATCGTCTTCGACGATGTTCACGCCGGCGATAACTGCGTCGAGGGCATCTGCCCCTTCGCGCATGAGCTCCATGGCGCGTGTTACAGCGCGGAGGCCGTTCGCACTGGATATCGCTACGGGTTTGACCGGGGTGGATGATCTGGCAATAGCAGCGCCGTGCGGGAATGCCTGTGCCATCGCAGCACCGGCTCCCAGCGTAGCAGCGTTTTGAAGAAACGTACGCCTGGTGAGGGGCATATGCTGACCCACGCGAGTGGAGAACAGGATGTTTTACCTACTGCACAAAAATAATCAATCCTCATGTGACCCGCAACGGATTGACGCGCAATTCGCGGGGGACCGTCAGTGGCTGAACGGCGGCGTGACTACGGGCATCGCCGGACCATCTCGCCGAATCATTTCGCCGGACCTCTTCGGCGGACCATCTCGCTGGATCAGGCCGCACGCCGGCTTGATCGCCATGCGCCTTTAGGGTATCTTCCGATCATGATCAGGCCCCCACAGAAAACGTGCGTTCTGTTCTTCAAACCGTACGGCGTGGTCTCCCGCTTCACCCCTGAAGGGGCCTGGCTGTCGCTCAAGACGTTCGGTCCGTTCCCGGAAGGTGTGTATCCTGTGGGCCGCCTGGATGCCGACAGTGAAGGGCTCCTTTTTCTGACCGATGACATGGATGTAAAGCGCCGGTTGACGCATCCGTCGTTCGGGCATCCCAAGACGTACACCGTGCAGGTGGAGCGGATCCCGTCGGAGGGAGCGCTGGAGCGATTGCGCCAGGGGGTTGTTATTGAAGGCCAGCGGACCCGTCCGGCAGAGGCGCGGTTGCTGGAGCGTGAGCCGGATTTGCCTCCACGTCCCATCCCGATCCGTTATCGAAAGAACGTACCCACTGCCTGGCTGGAGATCGTCTTGCGCGAGGGGAGGAACAGGCAGGTGCGCAGGATGACTGCGGCGGTCGGGCATCCGACGCTTCGTCTGGTGCGCACGAGGGTCGGGGAATTCACACTGGATGGTCTGGAACCGGGGCAGCACAGGGTACTGTCCCGGGAGGAATTCATGCGGTTGCGGCGCTGGCTGGACGCGCCTTAGTCCACTTCGACTCCTGCGCTCGGGGGAACGGGGACACTCGGAGTCCTCGGCGCCACGGGCGCGGGGGTATCCGGACCTGTTTCACGGTACAGTGTGATTCCCCAGTACTCTTTGTCGTCGGGAGCGGTGACGTTCCAATCCCCGAAGGAGTGGGAATCATCGGTCTTGTACCGGAGAAGATAGTCGCCTTTTTCGAGAACGATTGAAGTATTCAGCATCCGGTTCTTTCTTCCGCCGCCGGCATGGAAGGTCATGCCGTACGTCATCTCCCATACCACGGTACCGGTCCGCGCGTCTTCGATCCACCCATAGTCATACATTTCCCGTCCCTGTCCTTCTCCGATTGCATAGACGCGCACGCGTGTCGTGCGGTCGAGTGAGAAGCGTGACGAGCGGTCATCATCGTCGCCGACGCGAACAATCTGTGCGATGATATTCTTGTCTTTCTCTTCGACGTATTTTCCGACGATGTTTGCGACGCTCCAGTCTCCCGCCGCCGTGATCGTGATGCCGTAGTTCTCCTTGTCGAACGGAGGATCGTCATTCCATTCGTTGTAGGCATGGGAATCGTCCGTCTCATACGTGACGATGTAGCTGCCTTTGGGAAGGGAAATGACCTCATCGACATAGCGGTTCTTGGACGCGCCGCCTGCGTGGCTGGTGCGGTCGACATCCATCGTCCACACTTTCGAGCGTGTTTTTGCATCCACGATATAGGCAAAGTCCGCCATGGACCGGCGGCTGTTGCTCCGTTCTCCGAAGGCATAGATGCGGACCTTGGCGTCGGCTTTCAGCGAGAAACCTTCCGAGCGCGACTCGTTGTCGCCCATTCTGGTGAGGCGGACGATGACCTGGCCTTTTTCATGCACGGGGGTCAGGGCAAAGGCCTGGCG
>JADLEA010000163.1 GCA_020846365.1 Bacteroidota bacterium | reverse complement strand
CGGGAATACTGAGGCGGCCAGAAGTGAGCATGGCAGATATCCTCCAGGTCCCGCTCGCTCGCGAGCATGAAGCTTTGCAGGTTCTGCATACGGATAGGGAGGCCTGTGTGCAGATCGAAACCGAAATCAAGTACGAAGGATATCTCCGTCGCCAGGAGGAGCAAATACGACGGTTCAAGAAGAATGAGTCGATGAGGATTCCTCCGGATCTGGACTACAATCAGATCCGGTCGCTCAGCAATGAGGGGCGGGAAAAGCTGATGAGGGTGAAACCGGTCTCGCTCGGACAGGCTATGCGGGTTGGGGGAGTCACACCCGCAGACGTTTCGGTCCTGATGATAATGCTTGCGAGGTGATGTTTCACGTGAAACATTCCCCGGATCTCCCTCGCACATGCCGGAAAAATGGCCTTGAGCTGTCTGACAGCCAGTGGGTGCTGATGGACCGGTATGTGGCCCTTCTACTTGAGTGGAACCAGAAGGTCAATCTGATCAGCAGGAAAGATGAGGAGAATGTCTGGACGGCTCACATTCTTCACGCGTTGTCGCCTCTCTTCAAAGTCAGGTTTCCTGATTCTCTCACGGCATTGGATCTCGGCTCCGGAGGCGGTCTCCCCGGGATCCCGCTGGCTATTGCCCAAGCAGGTTGGTCTGTGATATTGTTGGATTCCATTCAGAAGAAGTGCACCGCAATGAGGGACATGGTTGAGCGTCTCGGGATGGCGGGCAGGATTCGGGTTGTCTGCGCGAGAGCGGAAGAGAAAAGGGAGGGGGAGAAGTCACGGGGGAGCGTGGACGTAGTCGTAGCGCGGGGTGTTGCCCCGATGGCTCAGCTGGTGAAGTGGGGAGCGCCGTATTTGAAGCGGGGTGATCACTCAGGGGGCGTTGCGGAGAGCGGAGGGAAATACGTGGTAACACCTCCCGCACTGGTTGCGTACAAAGGCGGGGACCTGGAGATGGAACTCCGGGAGATGAAGGTGAAGGCCCGCGCTGAGGCAGCGGCGCTGGTCTCACTTGCTTTTGCGGGAAGCGACGAAGCGGGACTGCTGGAAAAGAAGCTCGTCATTGTTGTCTCATGATCGCACACTTATATCCGTTATTGGAAAATGCCCAAAGAACTCTCTGAATCACTTGCCCGATTGCTCACCGAGCAGCGGAACCCGGCCTCCATGACTCTGGATCGCATGACGACAGAGGAAATCCTCCGCCTGATCAATGCCCAGGATAAACTCGTCCCACTCGCAGTGGAGAAGGAAATCCCCTATATCACGAAGGGGGTGGATTTGCTGGTCCACTCTTTCCGCAACGGTGGCCGACTCCTCTACTTCGGCGCGGGAACCTCGGGGCGACTCGGCGTGGTGGATGCGTCGGAATGCCCGCCGACGTTCGGCACGGACCCCAGCCTTGTTGTTGGTGTGATAGCCGGCGGGAACGCGGCAATGTTCAAGTCGCAGGAAGGCGCCGAAGACAATCCGGCGCAGGCCCGGCGTGATGTGGACGCGCACAAGGTCACGTCGGTGGATACGGTATGCGGAATTGCCGCAAGCCGCCGCACACCGTATGTCGTTGCCGCAGTGACGAGAGCGAAAGAGCTGGGCGCGAAAACCATCTACATTACCACCAACCCACGGTCTGAATTTGACATCGACGTGGACGTGGCCATCTGCCCGGAAGTCGGACCGGAAGTGCTCATGGGCTCCACGCGGATGAAGTCCGGCACGGCGCAGAAACTCGTGTTGAACATGCTGACGACCACGGCGATGGTCCGCCTGGGCAAGGTGTATGAGAACATGATGGTGGACCTGCAGCTTACGAATCAGAAGCTCGTCGAGCGTTCCAAGCGGATTGTGATGATGGCGGCGGGCGTTGACTATGATCGTGCGTCAGAGGTGTTGGCGCAATGCGACGGCCATGTGAAGAGCGCCATTGTCATGATCAAGGCCAACGTGTCTTTCGAGGAAGCGCAACGGCGTATACAGGCAGCCGATGGATTTGTACGCGGAGCGATCGGCGGCCAGCAGAGCCAGTCCTAGAATGCCGGGCGGTATGGCTCCCCTCCTTCCACATCTTCTGGATACTTCACCGCTTTTCGAGCAGGTCTCCCGCCTCGTTGCCTCGGCGGAACCGGGGCAGCCCGTCTCCATCACGGGTGCGGCGGGTTCCCTTGCTTCTCTTCTCATCAGCGCGATCCAGCGGAGCTCCGGGCGCCAGATGCTGATCCTCGCCCCGACCAAGGAACAGGCGATCCGCATGGCCGACGACCTTGGTGTTCTTGCTCCCGGCGAACCGGTCCATCTTTTTGTGGGGCGGGAGGAGACGGAAGCGCTGCTCACAGAGCGGACCCGCGAACTGAATGATGTCCACACCCTCCGATCCCTCACGTCCGGACAGGCGTCCTTTGTCGTCACGCACGCGCAGGGAGTGCTGTTGCGTCTACCCTCGCCGGAGACGGTCCGGACGGAGGCGCTGACGCTGGAAACCGGGACAAAGGCAGGATTCAAAGAGACGATCGCGACGCTGAACAGGTTCAGGTTTGACAAGGCGGACATCGTTGAAAAGCCGGGGGAGTATGCGGTCCGGGGAGGGATCATCGATGTGTTTCCGTTTGTCGGGGAAAACCCGGTGCGTGTCGAGTTCTTTGAGGATGAAGTGGAGTCGATCCGGGAGTTTGACGTTGTGTCTCAGCGCTCGATACGTTCGCTCGCCTCGGCGTTGTTCGTTCCGGACGTACTGGCACCGGAGGAGCAGGATGCTCCGCACGGGGGGATGTTGCTGGACTACCTGGCCGACGGCGCCTTGCTGGTCTTTTTGGATCCGTTATTGCACGAAGAACCTCTCCAACGCACAACGAGCTCTGCTGCTGCCGCCACACGCTACCACACGCGCGAACGCCTGAACGAACTCTCTTCGCTCTTCCCGCAGGTGTACATGGCCGGATCGCTCTCCTCCGGGTCAGCATGGGATGCAGGCGGACGGT
>JADLEA010000162.1 GCA_020846365.1 Bacteroidota bacterium | reverse complement strand
GTGTGAGCCGAGTTTTGGATAGAAGGCTTCGAGTCCGAGAACGCGCCGTAAGCGTTGGATTCCATTGCAATTGATGTTGAGTCCCGTTGCGTCGGCCAATATCAGGACGCGCTTGCGGCTGCAGAGCGTTGGCTGGTTGAGATAGCTCTCGTTGAGCAGCCGGAGGAGGCGCAAATTCTCGGATTCCCGCGCTGGCGAATCGTAGAACGAGGATCGCGAGAGCGAGAGCAACTCGCATTGCCTCGCGATGGAAAGGGTTGAAGTTCTACCCATTGACGCCTCACCTCAACGGACCAATCAACTTTTTTGAGCCCGTCGAGTTCGACTGTCAGTTGAGCATATCGCGCGTTCGACATCGGCTTACTGCTGTTTGGAAGAGTCCTCGCGAGGGTTGTCGAAGAGGCCGTGAAAGTCCTTGAGGGCTTGTTCCTTCCAGATGGCGACAAGGTTGAGATGGACACTGATGGCGGATTTCGCTGGCCATCTTGAGTCCTTTGGGCGACTACAAGGGGACCTTCGCCTTGAGGCCGGGCGGTCGCTTGGGCGATGCATGAGAGTTTGCTCCTTTCTTTACCTATCTGCTGCACTTAAGAATCGCCGATTTGCTGTCCCCAAAATCCGGCCCACTACAACTCCTTAGGCCGCTCAACCCTATCGCAGTTACCGGCAACATTGCGAGAGAACTTTGGAACGCTGAACGCACTATGTATACATATGACGGCGTTAAGCATTCTCGGAGGCAGCGGGGCGTTGTGCTTCATCATTATTGCAATCCTCTGGGCACTTGATGAATGGATGACTCACCGCGGCCAACATTCAGCAGGCCAGCGCTACCACCAACGCGAACGCGATCAGAAACGCGAACGCGTGATCAAAGAAGCGATAGCCGCCGCTAACAAGCGCAGGTCGAAGTCGGCGAGGGCATGAGATCCTTATGAGGAATTTGCTTACCTGTGATCCCCGCATCTGCACTTGAGAAGTATTGGCCCCGAACTGCACTATACTCATGTGGATCAAATGAACACCGCTGCGCGTTCGCTGGGCTTGGATGCTTTGCGCTGGCGGCTATTGACCCTCCTGCGTGAAATCAGCGAGCTTCGTGAGAAGCAGCCGCCTACTAAGGTCCAACGTCAACGAGCATTTCGGCAGGTAATCGCATCCTTCAATATCTCTCTCCTCGTGTACCATCAACCACAAAGAGAGAGAGGCCGCCTAGGGCCTTGCCTTAGGCGGTTTTTCATAAAACCAGCACTTCACAGACACCAATACTATCGGCACAATTCCCTACACAAACAGCCCATCTTTCACACTACCAGTGTCTGTCTCAGTTTGCCTGTATTGTGAAGTGGATAGTTAACAACAAATCACCACTATATGCAACAATCGGCGTTGAGCGACCGAAAACCCTTAGACTCGATGGGCGGAGTCGGGCGAAAACGGAGCCATTTTTTTGCCGGAGGGCCGGAGCGGAACTGAGAAAGTCTGTGGCGTGGGCCGTAGGACTCAACACCAGACTCTATAGCCACCCGTAAGGGCAAGCATTTAGCCTCGGATCTGGACGTGCGTCTAACAAAGGTTCACACCCAGTCGCGACCGGCCGGGTCAACGGATCTGCTCCCTGTCAGGATCGCCGCAAGCCGAATCCCACCGCGCGCAAAGTCTTCAATCCCATTTACGCCAAAGTTTGCCGGGATGCCAATAGCGATTATCAGCGCCAGCATCGCGCCAGCCATCGGTGCGCCGCCGAGCGGAATTGCCAACGCAACGCCTTCGCGACATGCGCCGCAGAATTGGCGATCTTATTAAGAACAACTTAGCCTTCGATCTAACTTCCAGCGTTCCAGTATCTTCCTCGTTTGACCCGCCGCAGCCGAGCTGGACAAGAACAACCTAGCTCAATCGAAACTGTTGATCTTTCACAGTCTTCAATCCGCAGCCTCGCCAAGCCTCCGTTCTTGAAAAGGATAACTTAACGTTTTGAGCCTGAGCCTATAACGGGTGCTGCAGCACAAGCAGATAGCATAGATCGCTATCAACAGCGGTCCGCGCGACGCATTGCCCACACTCGGTATAGGCCGCAACACCGTCGCGCAGCACCTCCAAAGCGAACAACCCACTTGCCAGGGAACAACCAGCAAAACGGCACCAACCAAAGCTAGCAAACTCGATTCGTTCAAGCCACTCATCGGCGATTGGCTCTCGCAAGATCCATGAGTCAGTTCGCATCTCGTCTTCAAAAAACTGCAACGCGTCAGC
The DNA here is from genome assembly GCA_020846365.1 of Bacteroidota bacterium. GTDB lineage: Bacteria > Bacteroidota > Ignavibacteria > UBA10030 > UBA6906 > JAGDMK01. The sequence goes on along the minus strand of JADLEA010000162.1, from coordinate 12,269 downwards.
GGATTCGACTGCGGCCGCATGGTCGTTAAAGACTATCCGCAAGCCAAACGGATCCGCGCGCCCGAGTCCGCATGGAACCAACCGCTGGCGAACGTTTCGAGGTCGATTGGGCCCACTTCGACAAGCTCGACTACAGCGGCGACAAGCGCAAGATCTACGCTCTATGCATGGTCGAATGCCACATCCGTTTGTTCTACGTCGAGTTCACGCACAGCCTATCGCTGGAGACCTTCCTGCATTGCCATATCGATGTGTTCCGCTTCTTCGGAGGTGTCGTGCGCGAGTGCTTCTGCGACAACCTATTGACAGCCATTGCCGAACGCGACGGCAGCCTCATCCGTTTTGACCCACGCCTGCTCGCGTTCGCCGAATTCTATCTATCACGCCGCGCGCCGGCAACTTGCGACTGGCTGGGACAAGGGCAAAGTCGAACGGGCTATCGGCTATCTGCGTCAAAGCTTTTGGCCGCTGCGCTCGTTTCGCGATCTTAACGATTGCAATCATCAGATTTGACAGTGTGTCGAGGAAACATCAATATCCGCAAGCATGGAAACCCGCGAGTCTCAGGGCGATCGCTCTCGCGCCGAATGCATGCGGGCGCTGCCGGAGATCAATTCCGACTATCGAGACATCGCAAGGCCCGTCGTCTACATCTGCGACTCCGCTTCGACGGCACCCGCTAGTGCGTGCCATCTTCGGTTGTGGGCCGCCGTGTCTCGCTGAAAGCCGACGCCTCGACGATCAGGAACGCGAACTCACCGCGTATCCGAGTTGCTTGCCACGCTCGCAAGTCTTCGGGGTCGACCGTTTCCGCGACGCTACTCTCTCGTGTCAGGGCCGGTAAAAATAAAGACAGCGATTCGTCCGGGGAAACGCTCGCAGCGTCGTCCGGCACCGACGTCAGCAGACACGTCCGTGGACTCGTCACCAGCGAGCCGGCGGCGACATCAGTCCAGGACAAAGCACAGCATCACAATGTAGCTACCCTCCGGTTGATTGGTTACGGCCTGGGAGGGTAGAGCGTGGCGAATGCTTGGTGTCGGCCTTGATCGATTCGACTGCGAGATACAAACGATCGGCACTGTTGACCTTGCCGGAGATGTAGTAGGGCTGGCCAGGCTGCATGCGAACGGCCTTAGTGAAGTCGTGGAGCCAATAGACGCGTTGCGTGTCGCTATCAAGGACGAGCAACACCGCGCAGGTGCGATGCTCCGTGGGCTGAAGCAGGAACAGATGATTGGCGCTGAAGTTGAACATAAACGCGCGAAAGCGAGGACTTCGCAAAGAAGCCCTCGCCCATCGTCAGCGCCGTTGAGGCGTTACCCGGCCGACTCCTCGGTGACGGGATATCGCACAGCGCGGCGCATGCCGGGTTGCTCGCCCAAAAAACACTACGAGCGAGATTGCTGCGGTTGCTGCAGATACTTGCGGTAGCTCTCGCAGCCAGCAAAAACACCTCGGAGTTCTCGACCATACGATCCGCAATCGCGGTGGCGATCGTGGTGTTGTGCAGTATGTTGCCTTATTCGAAAAACGCAGTATTGGTGGTGATGACAGTCGAACGCTTGAAGGCATGGGGCGCGCTGATGACCTGATAGAGCAGATTCGCGCTGTTCTGATCGAGCGCCAGATATCCGGGCTCGTCGACGACAAGCAGTGCCGGATCGGTGTGGCTCTTGATCTTGCGCACGAGTGAATGATCGACCTGCGAGGCGAGCAGTTGATTGAGCATATCCACCGCCGTGGCGAAGAGCACACGGAAGTTGCGCTGGCAGGCCTCGAACGCGAGGATCTTTGCGATTATCGTCGTGCCGGTGCCGGGATTGCCAACCAGCACAATGTTGCCACCTCTGCGCACGAAGTCAAGATCGAGCAGGCGTTGGCGGTCGTCGCGCTGGCGCTGCTGGTCACGGTTGCGGCCAGTGGGCTGGGGTTGCGCGCGGTTATTCCAGTAGTCCTTGTTGGCGGCGCGCCATTTGTAGCGCTATCGCGGCAGACTCCCCGATACTCGGCGTCGTTGGCCAGTTGGCGTGCGCGGCTCGCGGCGAACGTTGGTCCTGGCAGGACTGTTCCGAGCAGACCGCCCCGGGCGGGATGGAATCGCGATGGCTGGAATGGCTTCGCGCAGTAGCGGCAGGGTTGCGGCGGGCTGCTCATTCCCTTTCCTCGGCCGATGCGGATTTGGAGTCTGATGTAGAGTCCTTACCGCGTCCCCGACGATGGTCCCGGGATCCGCTTACATTGACGGACGTTTTCCTGTCGTTTTATCCCGGTGCGGACACTCACGCAACTTCCGGGCGCGGCAGAAGAGTAGCGCGCAGGAATGGCTGCTGCCGTTGATCGGCGAAGGCATGGAAGAGCATTTGCTCGGCATCTCCGACATAGCAATCGTCCAATGCACCGCAAGACCTAGGAGTTGCTCGTACTCACGCACGACTTCTGACCCAAAGCCGTCGCGCAATCCAAGCGCCGCGCGCTTGAAGGCCAAACCTCCGGCTCCGACTACGTTGCCAATCTCCTCCGGTAATCACTGGCCTCACGCATTGCGCAACTGATCGCTAGGCAGATCATCGCAGCGTTTCAGTTCATCACAAGACACGCCAACAGGCCAAGGCGCGAATTCTGATGCTGCTCGATCTCGACTTTCTATGCCAGCGGACCAATGTCGTGATCATCGGCAATCGGAGTCGGCAAGACGCTGCTGCGCAGTTTTTTCGGCGGCAAGCCTACCAAGTCAATCATCGCTTACTGTTCACGAACGCCATGGACATGCTCAATCAACTCCATACTTCGCAGGCAGATCATTCCGTCATCCGCAAGCTGCGGCTTTATACGGAACCGAGCCTGCTCGTCTGTGGCGAAACTCGGGTGGGTGACTCTTGATCGGCACGCGTCGAACCCGTTTGCCGGTGGATCTCCGCGCGCCATGCACGGCGAAAGAGCACCATCATCACCCAGCACTCCGTTTCCGACTTGGGGCTGCACAACACGACGATTGCTGCCGCAACTGCGACAGTTCGCGCAAACGCCGTCAGCAGCAGCCTGCTTAAGCGTTTTCACTAGCCAAGCCCGCGCTGTGACGATATACCGGGCACGAAGGTAGGGGCCGCCAGCTAACTCCACAAGGGCGCCTGCCACAGGCTGGAGCCGCTTCTCTTGCTGGATCGCGGTGCGATTTGGAGAGGCCGCTTCCCGTTTGGCTCTCTGGACGTTTCCGTATGTTCACTTCAGCGCCAATCACGTCATCCTGCTTCACCGCTACGAGAGCAGCGACAGCCGATTCTCGCTGCTCGTGATGCGTGACGATTCAACCCGCCGAGTCTACCGATTGCATGACTTCTCCCAAGCCGGCCGCGACGTCCAGCATCGACAACATTACTCCGTTGGTGGCAAAGTCAACAGCAAAGACCGCTTGTATCTGGCGGTGGAATCCGTCAAGCCCGACGCCAAGCATTCCTCGCGGAACTCTATCGCTGGGTCCACCGACAGCGCGGAGGGTAATGCGATGTGACTTTGGTGGCGGTTCGCTGGCCGCTTGACTCTGCCTCCGCAACGGGATGCCGCTCGCGGGCACCGATGCGCGTCTGCTCCAAAAATAGAGCCGCTGGCTTCGAAATCCCGGCAAGAATCGCTCCAATTTAAGTTAGCGCTAACAAGTAGGCAACTAAATCTCTTTCTAGGATTTACTAATATTGCATTTGGGCGTGCCGATAATAAAGCAGTATGTGTGGGTTAAGTCGACTCATTGCTTTCAGCCTCTTCGTAGCAGCCTGTAGTTGGTCGCAGTCAGGCGCTTCGATCCGGCTTAAAGCAAGAGAAATTAAACATTTCCCAAACACAGGTAGATCCGAGAGCGTCCGCTACGGATTGGCTCCTCAAACGCCGGGTTCACCAGAATCATCAGCAAGAAGCAGACACTGGCTGGTTCAATTTGAGAATGGTGTGACCCCAGAAATACTCAAAGCACTCCGAAATCGCGGTGTTATCGTGATGGGTTCAGTTCCCGTGAACGCACTTCTTGTCGCGGCGCCGTCAGATGTAGCGTTGACTGGATTGGGAATCAGTTGGCGAGGGATGCTTGAAGTCGACGACAAAATTAGTGCAAGTATACCCACAATAGCAAACGACCGAGGTAGAAACCTGATCTTCGAGTTCTTCAAAGATGTAGATCCCCGAAGTGCCCGCGACATTTTGAAGCGATCTGGAGTTGTCCTCAGTGAAAACCCAGAACTCAGTCCTTGGCAGTTTATGGGACGGGCCTCTCTATCTGTCGCAAGACGGGTAGCGGAGAACGACGCACTGCATTATGTCTTCCCAGCTGCTCAGGAATTTCTCTCAGGCAATCCTCTAAGGTATTGTCAAAGTGCACGGGGCGTGTCAGGAGTGCCTGCAGCTATGGCCGGGGGCGTTGGCGACGGTTGGGATGGGCCGGGCAGGGGATCATCTGACCTCACCTACTCCTTGGGGCCGATAACATCAAGAATGCCAGCGGACAGTGTTCGGAGAGAGATCTCAAGAGCGTTAGACGAATGGAACAGGCACATAAAAGTGTCTTTCACTGAAACACTTGATCCTATCCGCACGCGTAACATTGAGATTCGGTTTGCCTCTCGCGATCATTCTGACGACATTTCATTCGATGGTAGGGGTGGCGCCCTCGCTCATACATATTACCCTGCACCTCCTAACAACGAACCAATTGCTGGTGATGTGCACCTTGACGGCGACGAACCCTGGGAGGAGATCGATCTTTACAGTATTGTTCTGCATGAATTGGGGCATGCCCTTGGCCTGGGTCATTCTGGCGATCCGAGTTCAATCATGTATCCCTTCTATCGAAAGGTGACTGCATTGGCGCAAGTCGATATCGACGCAGCACTTCAACTCTACGCACAGCAGGACCGACCAAGCAGTGGAAGTCAAATTCCGGCGACAGTCCTTGAGATTTCGATCGATACAATCCCCTCTTCTACCGCAGATTCAGAGGTTTCACTTAGTGGCAGCATCAATGGCGGAGAAGATCCGGTGTCGCTTCGGTGGCAATCCAGTGCCGGATCTCAAGGGTACGTCCATGGAATGAGGAATTGGACCATACAAGGGGTGCCGCTCAACTGGGGGCCAAATCGTATTGAGGTAGTTGCGACAGATGCGGCTGGAATGCAATTCAGTCGTTACGGATTCATTGAGCGCGATACTTCGCCAATAACAATAGAGCCACTACAAGTCACCGTCTCCGCCAGTAGCGAGTTCGGTGTTATCTCGATCACAGCCTCATCGGCCTGGACTGCCTCTTGTGATGCCGACTGGATCGTTCTTTCTAGATACTCTGGCTCTGGTAGCGGATTGCTCGGCTTCTACATAAGTGAAAATCCCGCAAACATAGGCCGCAAAGGCACAATCACGATTGGCGATCGCTCGTTCGGTGTAACACAACTTGGACGGCTTCCTGACATTGAGGACGAGGTAGCGCAAAAGGTAGTGCCCTAAGCTTGTTCAAAAGAGCGCGCCATTCGAGAGCCGATGGCCACCCTGTCCGACGACTCAGTTAATCAAAGGCCATAAGCTCTGGGCTGACTGAAGTTACGTCAGAAGCACATCGGTTGTGGACTACACCATCTTCCGCCTCTTCCGTACACCTGCACCCACCTTGGCGACTGAGACTTATGGTCTCCGAAATCCACTTTATTTGATGAGGTCTCCATGGATCCCAATTTGATTTTCCCGCTCCGTTCTATTGACTGGCTATCTTCGTTTCCTGGATGTTTTGTATCGGGGCCTGCATGCTAGCGCCAAGATTCCGAGTCGAACGCACTAAACCGCCGAAGGTGCGTCGAGTCCTCCGTCGTGTTTTGCGACAGGCTGAGCCATACGTGCTGACAGTTGTCGTGCTGTCCGTCCTAGGGCTTGTGTTGCTAGCGTTCAACAGCTGAACCGTGACAAGATGATCCACTGTTTTCGCTAGAGCCAATTCTCTGATGCATTGGGGACTTCCTGGTGTGTATTTGGGCTTGTCCCCTGACGTGGGACACGAGTCTAGACACAGTTGACTGGGCGGACGAAGAAATCGCTTACCAAGTAGTTTCATTCTTAGCAGAATCGTTTTAGTCGGAGAGACGGAAGCGAGCTCTGCTTGAAAGCAACTGGCCAAGGGATCTCGATTCGAGACTCGTCGAGACGACAATCATCGGAAACGTAACCTCCCGGCTAACCGACTGGCTGGGTGACCGGACTACCAACGAGAGGCGTCCGGAACACCGGCCTTTCGATCTCGGATTGACAGATCTTCGCAGTTCCTAAGAAAACTCTCGCTTCAAGCCGCCGCAGTCAAGGTGAGCTTTTCAAACTCAGCCGGCGGACGGTAGCCGAGCGCGGAGTGCAGCCGTTTGCGATTGTAGGTCAGTTTGATGTACTTGGTGATACCGCGCCGGCCTGGGCTAGGTCGCGATACTCGACGTGATGCGCTTCCTCGTGCTTCTAGGTTTTCCTGAAACTCTCGGCCTTGGCGTTATCGTAGAGGCCCCTTTGTGACTCATGCTGGGCTCGATGCCGTTGTCCTTCAGCAACTGCGTGTAGTCGCCAAAAGCATACTGGACGCCGCGATCGCAATGATGAATCAAGCCGGCCGGAACCTCCCGTTTGTTGAGCCATCCTCAGCGCATTGACGGCGAGCTTCGCTTCGAGCGTTCGCTCCAGCGACCAGCCGATGACTAGCCTGGAACAGGCATCCAGCACCACGGCCACCCCCCCGAACTCCTCTGCCAGCCGAATGTAAGTGATGTCGGCCACCCACAACTGATTGGTATGCTCTGGAATCACCCCCCGCGTCAGGTTCGGATAAACGTGAAACCAATGCTGGAAATCCGTTGTCGTTTGGAACTTGCGTTTACGCAGGCAAAGCAAGATGTCTTCACGCAGGATGCGGCCCACTGCTTGTGATTCACGGTCCAATATGGACGCTTGAGTTCTGCGGTAATACGCGGCCGGCCATTGGCGGGATTCTTCAAGGCGATGCGCTGGATCGCATCCCACAGACTGGCGTCTTTGACTGCCTGGGGCGTTCCGGATCGAATCGATAGGAGGCGGCGCGGCTTCCACCCGCCAATGCGGTCATCTCCTGGATCGTCATTGAGGGCGCCTCTTCTTGGGCGAGTTGTTATTGCTCACGGATTTGGCGGCAGACCGCGGTGCGGGAGTCTCGGCCTGTCCCATCCGCAACTCTTCGATCCGACGCAAGCAGTTTCTTTAGGTCGATCGCCATCGCCTGCTTGCCGATCTTGCGTTCCATCTCGGCAACCTGGCTTTCCTCGCTCGCTCCGCCTGCGTCCTTCCCAGAAAAACGCCGAGTTGGGGCGAATCCCGTAGTCCCGTCTCTAGGCATGCAACTGGTTCGGGTTCACCTCTAGTTCGCGGGCAAGTCGCCAGACGGGCTCACCGGCCTGCAGTCGATTGACAGCGGCGATCTTGAACTCGCGTGTAACGTTCGACGCGCGTAGTAGACATCCTTCAAATTCTCCTTCGAAGAGTTTTCTGTCACTAGACCCGTGTCTCAATTTGGGGACAACTCCAGAATCATCCTGGAGCGCGGAGCCCCGAACTGGTTGCGCTGCTATAACGGACCGGAGTTTGCCAGCCGTCACTTTCTTGGCTGGTGCGAAAATTCAAAATGTAACCCAACCATGTTCAACCTGGGAGACCAATGCAGAATGGGCACGCGGAGAGCTTCAACGGGCGATTCCGCGATGAATTTCTCAACGCGACGTGGTTCCTAACCTCGCTGACGCTCGGCTGAAAACGGAGGGTGGAGGCAGGACTACAACAACGAAAGGCCTCACAGCAGCTTGGTGTTCGGACGCCAGCGGAATTTCGGCGGCAGTTGGTGTATCGAACGCAGAGCCACCAGCAGGATGGAGGTATCCCTGTGGATTGCACGTCGAGGGTTTCCGATAGCAGAACCGTAGTCGCGCTCAAGGGTTCGCCTTCGGCCGCGCCCGCTGGCGCGCCCTTGCCCGTTGTGCGCGGTCCTGCTTAAAGAATCTTCGTCGACGGGCGGCTCAGGCGGGATGACTCACGCGGCGTATGGTAAGAACCGAGACATTTAAAGTTGTGTTTGGCTGAACATTTCGGCAGGTCAATCCCAAATCGAGGTTATGGTCTTGATGCTGCTCAACAAAATTGCTGGTGGATCCTAGGCTCGCCCTGCTCACCGGCGGACGCTCTCACCTGGTATTGGCACGGAGGGCTCGAGAAAATTGCTGTCTTTGGGGACCGGCGCTGACACGCGATTCCCTCCCGTTGATCTCAGCGTTACCACCTGGCCGGACCAAGCATGACTGACGGGTTGCCACTGGTCCACGCGTTTGATAGAGTTTCTTGCCATGGATTACCTCAGTGCTTTGCGGCAGTGGCTCGCTTACGGGTGTTTACGGGACCGAGATGGCCGAATTCTTAGCAAAGCCGAGCGGAAGGACCTTCTGATCGCTTTGGGGGCCCTCGGACACATGGAGGGTATCAATTTAGCGCAACTGGCATCCGCCGTTGGACAAAATGGCCCCGCTGATCCGAACGAAACGCTCAAAGTGCCGCCTTCGGCCCAAGTAACGGAAGCGGGTGGCGAATAGCACACGGTCACAATTGGGAGTACCATCCGGTTTCTCGTTGGCGGATTCTGTGGTTCGAAGACGGCGCTTTATGTTTCGAGGCGAAGGAGAACAGCGGTTTCAGCACGCGCCAAAGCATTCTTGCAAATTGATCGGCGAGTGTGTTGCGGGGGTGAATGACGTTAAGTGCCAGCAGCAAGAGGATGCTGACAGGTAGGATTAATGTGGCGATGTTGACAATCGTCATCGGCGACGGTTATTAAATGGCATGAGGTCCCCAAGGAAGGCGGCACAAGCGCCCGCTGTGCCGCCTTAGAGTCAGCCCTCAGGACGCTATGCGATATCGCGATTGCTGAAGAATTGAGTCCGGCCAAAGCATAGTAAGCGTTTAGAGTCTCCATGCAGCTATAGTGCCGACAACAGGCAACTATTCTCTACCAACGATGCAGGGACAGTTCCCAAAATTCCCGGTATCGGTGTACATACCTGTACAGCATTTCCTACATCTGCACCCGCTACGGCGACAGAGAATTACGCCACCCGAAACGCACTTACTTAATGAGGCATACTATGGACCCCATCGTGATCTTCCCGCCCCCTGTTCTGGCCTGGTTTCTGTCGTGGTTGGGATGTTAGCTCCCTCAAGGTGTACCATTCCAAGCGCCAAAAGGTCGAAACGTCGCCGCATGTTTCGACGTTTCCTTAAACGAGCTGAGCCATACTTCTGGATCATTGCTCTGCTGTCTGTGCTTGCAGTGTTTGTGCTTTTGCGACAGCAACTATAGCAATAGTATTGGGAAGCCATCCTTTCCTGCATGCCAATATGCTCCAAAGCCGGTCATGTAACTCGGCCACGATTAGGAAAGGGTGGTCCCGAAATGGCACAGCCATTGTGGTCAATCCGGGTATGACAACACTCCGGATCGGCTGTGCCACATCCGTAATGCAATACTGTTTCATCGTGTCAGCGCAAGGTCTTTGTTCTCCTCAATCCAACGATCCAAATCACTACGATCTCGAGGAGGGTTTGGGAGAAACAGCAGAACTGCTGCCGAGGTCAAAAGCTCAACCTCTAAGAACGTTGGCTTAATGTCGATCACAACTTTCACCTTTCTTTCCAAACGTAGAGCCCCTTGGCACGCAGAACCCGGAGCGTGTGAGCCACCTAGCGCCTCAATCACCCAATCGAGATGCTTTCCTCGAACTACAACCGGACGTCGCACGAATGCAGCGCGAATCTCGGTGTTAGCTGAGTGACTATCGAGTAGGGGAGGGCAATGTCTTCCCTCGCCGTGACCATGAAGTCTCCGCAGGTCAATGCGGGATTTTGTCATCTGCAACGCTCCTCGCCTGGAAGAAGATCGTGATTGCTGTCGCTCCAGTCTTGGCCGTCGTCGTCGCTCGGGTTGGCAAGTAGATTCGGTTCACGAGACACCCGCTCTTGCATGTATTGGATCTTCCTGTTGAGCAGTCCGCAAGGCTGAAATCGACGCACTGTCGACTTGTTCCTCATCTTCACGGACGTACCCAAAGCGCTCAAAGGCCAACGTGGATTTGCCGGGTTTATGGCGTAGGTAACCGCTCGCGATCGCTGGTGTATATTTCGATGGAGTGGCGGGAGGCCGCATTGGGCGATGGTTCATCTAACCTGCGGAGATGAGATGATGATGTGATCGACGGTTTTACCCTGACTGCGATGCGTCGTGTTCGCGTACCTTGGGAGAAGTGCTTCTAATCCTTCGGGAGTCGGCCATCTTGAAGTCGAATCGTCTGGTTCGGACCAACAGCCACCATGGTAACAAGCCTAGTGCAGAGTTGAATAAGTTGATGAGAGTATTGCGAAGCTGGCTGCCTCGAACTTCGCGCTTGCGCCACTTGATGGGCCTGGGTTTTCGTTAGTGCGCACAATGAAGGCCTCAATTGCAGAACGGAAATCTTCTTTACTGGAGAAGTTCGCGCCGCGGAGGGCCTTTCGAGTCAGCAGGCCAAACCAGATTCAATTTAATTCAGCTAACTCGCCGAAGTTGGAGTGAAGTGAAACCGACTCCACTAGACAAGCGTTCTAGTGCGTCCCTCTGGCAAGTCCCTGAAGTACAAGGAGTTGGCGCGGCTGCTTGTACGCTTGGTGGGACTGGGGTGGGACAGCCGATCCTCCACTCGGGTGATCGCGGGAACTCGTTTTGAGATTTCGCGCCGATGGCTTAAGATCCGGGCGTGGGGATCTCTGCGCCCAGCAACAGCGCTTCCGCGAAAGCGATCACCGGATTCGATCGACAGGCGGATGAGGTTCTATGCCGCCACGCCGACGGCGGCTCAACCATTGTCCCGTTACTCGTTGGGCGCTACTTGGAGATCGGCGACCGCATTGCCACCATCGGTTCCGCCGGCGTCCTGATCGACCGATGCCGAGCCAATCAGCGTTCATCGACTCTCTACGCTTCAATCAGCCACGTTAGCGAACCGAAGCAATCCAAGCGCGGGGAGTGGTTTGTGCGCGCTGAATTGGCCGGCAGTGAATGTCCGCTGACGGCCCTGCTCGTGTCCGGTGACGCCTTACGGCGGTACTTCTACATGATGGAACCCGACGAGTCGCATTACTCCGTGTTGGGGTGTACACCCGACACCCAGCCCGACGCATTGCGCATCGCTTGGCGGCTGCGAAATCTGGAACTTCAAGCGTGTAGCAAGGGAAGGCCGGAATACGCGCGCGTCGAGCGAGCTTTCAACATCCTCGCTCATCCTGATCTCCGCCGCTGTTACGATCAACTGCGCGTCGACGAGAACGCCGCGCCACTGTTTCCATATGGCGGGTCGGGCTCACTTTGGGTTGAAGGCGACCTCGCTGACGACGGCGCAGCATTCTTCGGCCGCCGAATCATCACATACATGCCGGCGATGGAGCAGCGAAAGGTTTTCGTGCCGCTGCGCGCCTGCGAATTCCTACCCGATCGAATCGATTACCAGGATCCCCGAAGGCGAATTGAGCTATCGATCGACGAAACGCTGCTACCCGAATTCCACTGGGACGCCACCTGGAATAGTTGGGGTGCCTGGCTCAGTAGCAGCGTTGAAGTCACTGCGACGTTCGTCAAGTCTGACAGGATTCGGTTTCACAAGGGCGAACGCGAGGTGCGAACCTGGCTCACCGCGATTCCTTCACGGATGAGCCTTCGTCCACCGGCCGACCTTTCCGCCGACATTGAGCAGGCGCGCGCCATTCGTCGCCTCCTTGGAGATCACGTCGAGGTGATCGAACGAATCCGACGTGAGGCGCAGCGGCATCCCATCGAACATAGCGGGATGCAAAGCTGGTTTGATGAACTCGGCGTGCCGCCCGAACTGAGGCCGGAGCACGCCATCTGGCAGCGTGACTTTGACGCCTACTATTTCAATGAGCTTCGAAATCGCGCCACGACTTGGTTTCTTTTCCGCCAGGAGTTCCTCTTCGTGCTTCCCACCGTTATCGTGTCGGAGGTGCCAAAGCCGGGTCACGCAACATACGTGTTCGCCAAACCGGCCGCGCTCGACCCATTCATGACGGCCTACTCCAAGACGACGAGAGACGAAATACGTCGCAACCGCGGCAACAAAGCAGTCGATCTTGGTTTCATCGGACGCGTGGTTCGAGGTCGGCAAAAGAAGCGCTGGCTGTCCGCGCTGCTCAGGCTCGTG
>JADLEA010000161.1 GCA_020846365.1 Bacteroidota bacterium | reverse complement strand
CAGGTGCTGCAACAGTGCAAGATGTACATCGCGGCGGTGCGCCTCGCTGATGAATTCGGATGCGCAGCCATCGGCATCCAATACCAGCAGGGCCTCAAAGACCTAGTCCCGGCTTCGGACCTTGCGGAGGGACTTCTGAACAACGTCGACCGGCCTCCTGTCCGGCACGAGTCCACCGGAGAGCCGCTCTTTGCGGGCGAGGCGTTGCCGCATTTCAACGAAGTCGACGAATGCGCCGGCCTGGATGGCCTGATCACCTACCGGCTCTGGCGACAGCTCGGGTTCGATCCGGAAAACACCCTTCACGACGTGCGATGGGGTCGGCAGTACAAAGGGAACGGGCTGGACGCGTTCGTGTGGGTTCTGGAGATCTCCGGAGCTGTCCCCCCGGCACACCTCGTAAACGGCTATGCGGGTGCGACAGGAGAACGGCAATCCCCCATGTACTTCCGGCTCGGCGGTGCAACCATCAAGGGCGTCTCGAAACCCGGACATATCGTCTGGAGCCGCGTCTTCGTTGCGGACAACCGCTTGCACTGCGATCTGGGCCTCGGTGAGGTCGTCGCGTTGCCGGAGGAAGAGACAGCCGATCGGTGGAACCAGACCACGGCCCAGTGGCCGATCATGCACGCAGTGCTCAAAGGGGTGACGCGCGATCAGATGATGGCGCGGCACAAGGCGAATCATATCCAGGTGGTGTATGCGCCTGACGCCGCCGGTGCCCGGAAAGCGATGTTCGCCAAAGCGGCGGCAATGCGGGAACTTGGACTTAAAGTGCACTTCTGTGGCGTCGGTAAGTAAGCATCCCGTCACCCGGGCCCTCCTCTCGCTTGCCCTCGTACTGGCGGTGGGGGCTGTGTTCAATGCCGACGGCGCATTCTTCCAGTGGGACACCCACCGCGACATGCTGCGCCAGGTGTCCGTGTTCGGCATCCTGGCCTGCGGCATGACAATGGTGATCATCGCCGGAGGGATCGACCTCTCCGTCGGTAGCATCCTCGGCGTCTGTGCAGTGGTCTTCTCCCTTTTCTCCATTCACATGGGTCTGCCGGACCTGGTCGCCATCGGCGGCACGCTGGTCCTGGGACTGCTCTGCGGCGTTGTCTCCGGTTCTGTCATCGCACGGTTCCGCATCCAGCCCTTTATTGCCACCCTGGCCATGATGGTGTTTGCGAGGGGACTGGCGAAATTGATTTCAGGCGGAAAGAAGATCTCGACCGCGCTCGAGTTGCCCGACGGCACCTACCAGTATGTGGATATTCCGCCCATCTTCGACCTGATCAGCGCGCGGATCGCGGGGGAGAATATCGCGGTAGTGTCCATCGTCATGCTCGTGTCCATGGCATTCTGCGGTCTTCTCCTGTCCCGCACCCCCTGGGGACGGCAGATCTTCGCCGTGGGCGGGAACGAAGAGGCCGCCCGCTATTCGGGAATCCCCGTGGGCGCTACCAAGGTTCTTGCATACGGACTGTGCGGACTTTTCTGCGCGGTCGCCGGCATCTGCCAGGCGGCTCAGGAATTGCAGGGCGATCCTGAAGCCGGTTCGACATACGAGCTGAGCGCCATCGCCATGGTCGTGATCGGCGGGACAACGCTGCAGGGCGGACGGGGATCTATCTGGCTGACACTGCTCGGCGTCCTGATCGTCGGCAACCTGGAGAAAATCCTGAGCATCAACGCCGTCGGAGAAGAAACACGGCTGATGCTCACCGGCGTTATTATTCTGGGTGCGGTATTGCTGCAGAGAGGTGAATGATGCGATGTGAGAGACATGCCTGGCAGCACATGGGAGCGGCGCGGGCCCGAATCCACCAGCAAGGCAAAGCCGTAAACGCTCGGCGCGGACTGCATGGTCCGCACCCCCGCGGCAGATACGTTTGACCGTCTACCTCAAGGAGTGCCAATGAAAGCGTTCACCCTTCGACTTCTTCCTTTCCTCCTCATCCTGGGAACAGGAGTTCCGGTAGCGGCAGGGACTCCCACGCCGAACCCTCGACAGCCATCCCAACCGGCATCGCGTGAAGCTCCCCGCTGGACTATCGGGATGAGCCAGTGCAACCTCGGGGAACCCTGGCGCGTGCAAATGAACGCCGATATCAAGAAGGCGTCTGAAGCCCATCCGGAAATCAACGTGATCTTCAAGGATGCGCAGAACGACAATCTCCGCCAGGTCGCCCATGTGGAGGAGTTTGCTCGCGCCGGCGTCGACCTGATCATCATCTCCCCCAAAGAGGCAGCCCCTCTGACGAAGCCCGTGAGCGCCGCATTCAAGAAAGGGATACCGGTCATCGTCCTGGACCGCCGCGTGCTCGGCGGCGACTACACCTGCTTCATCGGAGCCGACAACAGACGCATCGGCAAAGCGGCAGGGGCATGGATCGCGAAGTTTCTGGGGGGAAAAGGAAAGGTGGTGGAACTCAAAGGGCTCATGACGTCCACGCCGGGGCAGGACAGGAACTCGGGATTCCGGGAGGGAATCAAGGGCTCCGGCCTGGAGATTGTGTTCGAAGCCGATATGAAGTGGCTTGAGCCGAATGCCCGCAAGGAGATGGAGTCGGCGCTGGCCCGGTTTCCCGTCATCGATCTGGTCTACGCCCACAACGATCCGGGAGCCCACGGCGCCTACCTGGCCGCCAGGGCAGCGGGTCGAGAAAAGAAAATCGCTTTCGTCGGGATTGATGCCCTCCCTCACGAAGGCCAGATGTATGTGAAACAGGGCGTGCTGGCCGCGTCCTTCGAATACCCCACGGGTGGGAAAGAAGCGATCGACGCAGCGCTCTCCATCCTCGGGGGGAAGCAGGTGCCGAAGGAGATCACACTCTCCTCCCGCGTCTTCACGCGGGAAAACATTGGCAAAGGCGGTGAGTGGTTGTCCAACTAAGGGAGGTCCCTATGGCCCGGTTCGTCGTCTTGCTCATGGTCCTGATACTGACAGGAGACACAATGAACGCACAGGAATCCTTCAACGGTCTCGGCATGCACATGGGAAATCTCTCCCGTCTCTCACGTGCGAAATCGCGCTCCATCAGCGCCGAGAACTTCACGGGTGAAAAGGGAAAAGGCGGGATGGCCACCGAAGGTACCGGCGCACAGGCGGGGCGCGACCTCGGCCAGGGGTGGAAGATCTCGCCGTCGGTAAAGATCAAAGCAAAGCAGACTTTCACGGTCGCCGACATACGCGGCGAAGGCGCGATCCAGCATATCTGGATGACCCCCACCGGCCATTGGCGCTTCAGCATCCTCCGCATCTACTGGGATGATGAGACCACGCCCTCCGTCGAGGCACCCGTCGGCGATTTCTTCGGGTGCGGCTGGGGACAGTATGCGCAGATTTCCTCCCTCGCGATTTGCGTGAACCCCGGAAGCGCATTCAACTGCTACTGGGAAATGCCGTTCCGGAAGAGCGCACGCATCACCCTCGAGAACATCGCCGACGATGAGATGACGCTCTACTATCAGGTCGACTACACCCTTACCTCTGTCCCTGACGACGCCGCGTACTTCCATGCGCAGTTCCGCCGCACGAATCCCGTCCCCTACAAGTCCGTGTACACCATCCTGGACGGCGTGAAGGGGTGGGGACAGTATGTCGGGACCTACATGGCCTGGGGCGTCAACAGCACGGGGTGGTGGGGCGAAGGGGAGATCAAGTTCTACATGGACGGCGATACGCAGTTCCCGACCATCTGCGGGACCGGCACAGAGGATTATTTCTGCGGCTCATACAACTTCGAGAATCAAAAGACAAAGCAGTATCAGGAATTCACCACACCGTACGCCGGGCTTCCGCAGGTGATCCGTCCTGACGGCGTGTATCAATCACAACAGCGCTTCGGCCTCTACCGCTGGCATGTCATGGACCCCATCCGGTTCGAGAAGGATCTCAAGGTGACGATACAGGCCCTGGGGTGGCGTTCCGGCGGCCGGTATCTGCCGCTGCAGGATGATATGGCCTCCGTGGCCTTCTGGTATCAAAAGGAGCCGCACGGCGCCTTCCCGGCGCTGCCCGACAAAGACTACCTGGAAGTGAAGTAGGCGAACGGGTCGTTCTTCAGCCGATACAGTATCTCTCCAGCCTTGGGCACGTAGAGGATGCCCTCATCTTCCCGGCCTTCCCACTCGGCCGGCCGTATGCTCTCCGGGTCGCAGTACCCGAGGTTGACCCTGCGGCAGACGTCTTCCGGTATGCCGGTCGCAAGCGTCACCGAGATGCGCGGCGTTTCCACTCCCAGCTCGAACGTCCCCACCCCCTTGACATGCGTCGAGTGGGCCAGGACTCCCCGCGGGATGTGACGGAACCGGTCCATCTGCTTGACGAAATAGTCGCGCACGTGGTACCCGATCTCTTCAATGAGCCGGCCGTGGGTAACGGAGATCTCCGTGATGTGCGGAGCATAGATGATGACTTCGCCGCCGGGGGTCACGACGGGTTCCAGCTTGTAAGTGCACTTGGCCCCAACCCATAGATCGTCGTACATCGGAGGCGCGCACGACAACACGCGCGTGTAGGGCCGATCCTTGTACACGATGTGCAGTTTGTCCGAAAGATCGGCAGCGCCCGCCCAGGCCTCCTCCGGTGTTCCGCAATACAGTCCCGCCAGGCCGCTCCCCTTCACCACCAGACTCAGGCAGTTCCGCTCGATCGGAAGCAACGCCGCGGCAGCATCCACCACCTTCCTGACCGGAGTGTATTTCGTTCCAATGATGACGGGGCTGGTGATGGTCGCCCCGAGCCAGTGAAACATGTCAATGATCTCCTGGCCGGAAATGCCGGGAAAAAGGTATTTGTTCCCGCCTGAGAACCCGACGACTTCATGAGGGAAGGTCGGACCGATAATGAGAAGCATATCATAACCGAACACCAGCTTGTTGATGGTCACATTCACCTTCTCCCGCATCAACCCGCCGGAGAGTGCCTCGACCTCCTGTTCGCTGATGGTTCCGATCTGCCTGAGCTGGTTGGGATCCTTCCAGTGGTGGTTGAATATCCGCACATGCGAGTAGTTGCGGGCCATCTCGCCCGGAGCCAGGCCGAGACGCTGGTTGATCGCGTCCTCGGTCATCGGCGGATGCGTGCCCAGAGCAATGAGAAAATCCAGTTCGCGCACCTGCGGCGTCAGGATGCTTGTGACCTGGCGGAACATCACATCGATCGGGGCGCTGCGCGTTCCGTCGGGGATGATGGCCAGAACGCGTTTTCCGCCGACATGCATGTGCGCGAAGGCCTCCGAGAGGATCTCGCGCACTTCGGCTTCCGACAGGAAGCGATCGAGGTAACCTTTGCCAATCATGAGGATCCATCCTTGTTCGCGGGACCACACTGAAAACCGAGCGCGGCGAGCGTCGGGCAGAGCGCATGTTGCGGCTCACCGCACCGGATCACCGTCGCAGCGAATTCGCGGCGCACGGGATACTCGGCGCGCAAACGCCTGAACTCCGCTCCCCTGACAATCGTCTCCATGGTTGCCGTCGCTTTCAATCGTGCAACGTCTTCCTCAATATCATAACAACGCGTGAGAACGCCGCGCAGGATATCCTCATCCCGCCCGCCGGTCCGGAGAGAGATCTCGGGGCACCGTGGCGGCGGGAGCGTTGCAGGTGTCGACCAGCGGAGCCCGAGGGCGAAATGCCCGGACAACGCTTCGAACATCATCCGTGCGGCATTCACCTTTCCGTCGAAGGAATAGCCGGCAATGTGCGGGGTGGCGATAAGCGTTTCGGCAAGCAACGCGGCGTCAATCCCCGGTTCATGCTCCCAGACATCCAGAACGGCGGCGCGGAGATGCCCTGTGGTAAGCGCCCCGTGCAGTGCCTGCGTCTCCACCACCCCGCCCCGGGAAGTATTCACAAGGATGCTTCCCGCCTTCATCCGGCGCATGCGGTCCGCATCCCAGAGGTGATATGTCGCGTCCGGACCGGTTCGCGTGAGAGGGACGTGAAGCGAAAGGATATCGGCTTCCATGAGCTCATCGATGGGGCGGTAGCGCGGGTCTCCCGTCAAACGGGCAAGCGGGGGATCATTCAGGAGGACGTGCATGCCGAGCGTCTCGCCCACCCTGGCGACACGGCTCCCTACGTTGCCGACGCCCACGATGCCGAGAGTGAGGCCGCGAAGCTCGATACCCAGCCGGCCGGCCAGAACCAGCAGAGCCGTGGCGAGGTATTCGGCGACCGAATTGGCGTTGCTCCCCGGCGCGCTCGCGAAGCCGATACCCTGGTTGCCCAGATACGGCAGGTCCACATGGTCTGTGCCGATCGTGGCTGTACCCACAAACCGCACACGAGTGCCCTCCAGCAGCCCGGGATCCACCCGTGTTTCCGACCGCACCACGACAGCATCCGCATCCAGGAGCGCCGAACGCGTGATCTCACTGGTCGGGAGCGGCCTTACCTCGCATCTTCCGGCAAGCGCCTCGGCCAGAAACGGGTTCTTCACGTCCACCACCACAACGGTCATTCGCCGCTATTCCCACTTCGTGTGAAACACGCCTTCTTTGTCGATGCGCCGGTACGTGTGGGCGCCGAAGAAATCTCTTTGCGCCTGGAGCAGATTCGCCGGAAGCACCGCGCTTCGGTAGCCGTCATAGTATGCGAGCGCGCTGCTAAAGGCAGGGACGGGAAAGTGGACCAGCACTGTTTCCCTGGATCTCGGCATCCCCGCTCAGACCATCGCGGAAGCAGTGTTTGCCAGAATGCTGAGTGCCTTGAAGGCGGAACGCGTCGCGGCAGCGAAAGTCCTGACGGGCCCGACGCAAAAAT
>JADLEA010000160.1 GCA_020846365.1 Bacteroidota bacterium | reverse complement strand
GGATCGTTTCCGTGCGCGTACCCGCCCGTCCAATTGATCGAAATCAGGTGGAAGACAAACATCGCGACATAGACGTACCAGAGGGCGTGAGTGTAGCGTTCAACGTCGCGGAGGACAATCAGGAGAGGGACAAGACCGAAACACGCCAGGATTCCGAGCTCGAACGGGGGGAAGGAGAACCCGAGCATTGCGCCCGAGAGGATGGCGAAGAGCATACGGATAAGCCGTCTGCGTTTCAACCCTTTAACCGCCATGTTCGATGGCCTCCTCTCTGATCAGGCGCAGGCGCGGGAGGATGGTTTGTCCGGCGATGTGCCACAGCCAGAGGATGACGCCCGCGACGCCTGCTCCGATGATTGCACCTCCCAGGATGTCCGACGGATAGTGCACGCCCACGGCCACCCTGGAGAGGGCCACGAGTGCGGCCCAGGACATGAACGCCCAGAGCCATTTTCTATAGAAGAAGGCGAAGAGCGTTGCGACTGCAAAGTTGTTCACGGCGTGCGAGGACGGGAATGCCTTCCCGCCCCCGCAGTGGACCAGAAGGTGAACGTTTTGCACCACCTGAACTCCGTCCACCACATGGCACGGGCGCGGCCGCTGGACAAGGGGCTTGATCACGAAGCTACTGAGTTGATCCGCGCACACGATGATCAGCACGAGGAGGAGCGCCGCGGTCCGGCCCCGCTTCCCTCCTTTGATGAGCAGCAAGATCCAGACGAGCACGAGAACGATGCGCGCCGGGAGATACTTGTCGTAGTCTGTGATGTACGGCCAGAGGAAATCTCCCACGGGGTTGCTGAGCGTGGCGTTGATGAACGTGAATACTGCCACGTCGATCGTGTACAGAAACTCGCTCATGGCTCCTTCTTGGGGGGATTCTTCCGGAAGTAGATGTACCGGGCGATCCAGAGGAGGACGGCAATAACGACGACCGCCGTCACGGCCTGGCTGTACGTGGTCAGATAGAATCCGATCCGCTCCCAGTTCTGTCCGAGGTAGACGCCCAGCAGGACCAGAATGGTGTTCCAGATCAGGGCGCTCACAAAACAGAGCGCGGTTGTGGGGAGGAGTTTCAGCTCCGACATGCCCGCAAAGAACGAGACCACCGCGCGCGTGCCCGTGAGGAACCGGTTGACGACGATGATCGCGTACCCGTACTTCGCGAACCATCGTTCCACCTTATGGACCGATTCGACGGGAAGGAATTTGATTTTCCCCTGCTCCAGGATATGGTCCCCGAACCAGTCGCCGATCTTGTACATGATCAGGAATCCAAGCGTGGAGCCGGCTGTGGCGCTCAGGAGCGTTTCGACGAACCCCACCTGTCCCAACCCCACCAGCGACCCGCCCGCGACGATCATGATGTCGCTGGGAGAAGGAGGAAAGAGATTCTCGATCAGGGCCAGACCGAGCACGATGGCATAGACCTGCCATGGTTCCACGGTGCTGATAAAATCGAAGATCTCTTGCACGGAATCAGTTTCCGGGTGGCTGGACAGTTAGAAACGGACGATGGTGGCGACAGCTTGAGCGGCAGCTCCTTCACCCCGGCCCACGAATCCCATCGCTTCTCCGGTTGTGGCCTTGATGGAGATCAGTTCGGGGGACACGCCCAGGGCACCGGCGATGTTCTTTCTCATGGTCTCGACATGAGGGAGGATTTTGGGGCGTTCCAGGATAACCGTGGCGTCCACGTTGATGAGCGCGAAGTCCATGCTCTCCAGAAGGCCGGCGACGTGTTTGAG
This sequence comes from Bacteroidota bacterium, assembly GCA_020846365.1. Classification (GTDB taxonomy): domain Bacteria; phylum Bacteroidota; class Ignavibacteria; order UBA10030; family UBA6906; genus JAGDMK01. Next base: position 3,092 of record JADLEA010000160.1, on the reverse strand, counting down.
CAGGGCAAGACTGGAGATGTTGTGGTATTTCGGGTCCGTGTTGGGGAAATGCTTGCCGATGTCTCCGAGGGCTGCGGCGCCGAGCAGCGCATCTGTGATGGCATGGACCAGCACGTCGGCGTCGGAGTGGCCGTCCAGTCCCTTTTCAAAGGGTATTTCCACGCCGCCAAGGATCAGTTTCCGGCCTGCGGTGAGACGGTGCACGTCGTAGCCAAAGCCGGTGCGCGGCAGGGAGTCTTCAGCGGATTTCAAAGGGTCTTGTCTCGTTTTCGGGTGTGCGCCATTCGATGTGCAGGTCCCGGACCTGTGCGGAGCGGGGTCCGACCTTGAGGTGTTTGATGAGTTCTTCCACGAGTCCTCTATCTCCTTCGGCCTCGACTTCCACGGTGCCGTCGTAGAGGTTGCGGACGAACCCTTTCAGGCTCAGCGCCTGCGCGTGCCGCGCCACGAACCAGCGGAATCCGACTCCCTGCACCAGGCCTTCGACGAGGATATGCGCGCGCGTTTGCATCGGGCTTGACTTGTAAAATACGTTTGGGTGCGCGGAAAGTCAAGGAGACGGCGCGTTCCTTTCACGCCGCCCGGGGGTGTTTTCCAAGAACCCCCTTAAATCCAAGCCGGATGTATTTCATCAGCTCTCCGTACCTGATGAGCCGCTTGAGCTTTGACACAAGGAATGAGGGCGAGGTGACCCTTGAAAGTATGTACCGGTGGCGCAGCCGGCGGAGTTCGTTGATCCCCATGTTCGGTTGCAGGAGTACGGGGACATTGTTCGCGGCAAGGTAGATCCTGAGGTTGTCTGTGTTCACGTACGGAGCGGACCACCGGAACCCGGCCGGGAGCAAAGAGTGTTCCATCGCATACTGCTCGACTTCCGTCCCGGGATAGATGCGAATCGCCGGTCCGTAGCCGATGAGCGTGATATACTTCCGATTCCTTCTGATGAAACGGATCGTCTTCAAGCCGCTCGCAAATGTTTCGCCGATGTGACCGATGGTGAAGAACACTTTTGTCCGCAGACCGAGCTCATGGCACCATCGGAGCAGCTCTTCCGCCTTTGAAGGCCGGATCTGCTTCCGCATCGAGTCCAGCACTTCCTGGTCCGCCGACTCCACGCCGATATCAACGTAGTAACAGCCGGCCTTTTGCATGCGTTCCAGAAGCGGCCGGTCGACCGAACCGACCCGGACCTCGCATTCCCAGGGCATTACCAGGTCCCTCCGCTCGAGTTCCTCGCAGAACGCACGGACATGGCGGTGATCTATGGTGAACGTGCTGTCGAAGATTTTCAAGCCCTTGATGCCGTAACGTGCAACGAGAGATTCGATTTCATCCACGACCCGCGTCGGGGACCGCATGGCGTAGCAGTGACCGTACAGCTGCGAGGCGGAGCAGAAGGAGCACCTGAAGGGACATCCCCGTGCCGTCATGATATGCAGTGCCGGGAGCCCCCGGTACTCCAACGTCATATGATATCTGTCGATATGCAGGAGGTCCCGGGCAGGCATCGGAAGCGCATCAAGCGCCTGGTTGAATGCCCTCCTCCGCGTACCGACGATTCCACCATCCTTGCGGTACGCGATGCCGTCGATCTTCTCGAGCGCGTTCCAGTCGCCTCCCTGCTCCTTCCATTGGAGCAGTTCGAGGGTCGCCTGTTCTCCTTCGCCGCTCACGACGATATCGATCGAGGGCACGTGTGTGAGCGTATCTTCGGCGGTGAAGGATGCGTGCGGGCCGCCGTAGACGACGGTCGCATCCGGGTCCGCTGCCTTGATCGCCGCGGCGCGTTCGAAAGCGTGAAAACGGCTGTGGCTGGTTCCCCCGAGCAGCACGAGAGCGGGCCGCATGTCACGCACCAGATCGCCGGCATTCACCGTCTCGACCTGCTCATCGACAATACGGACCTCATACCCGTGCTCGCGGATCGTCCCCGCAATCCACGCGAGACCGAGCGGAGGCATGGGGTCAAAGACCTTCTGCTCCTGATACTCCGGGTAGATGGCCAGGACTTTCAACGGTCCGGACATGGTGTATCCCCTGTTTGTTGAGGTCGTGGTGTGCTGCGGGCATCCCCTGATCCGGTGCCGGTAGTGGGCTCGCAGCGTGCATGGAGCGCAACCTGAGCACGTGCGCGAACTGACTGCGATGGCGACCTATGCGGTACTCCGCGGCGGTGCGCACCCGAGGATCAGCCGGTGTTCCCCAACGATCGGTTGAGCAACGGGATGCCATCCGACAGCTCGGAGAGGAGCACCCCACTGATGATCAGTGCGCCGCCCAGTATGCCGAGCGGTCCCAGAATCTCGCCAAGAATGAGATACGAGAGGAACGAGGCAATGACCGGCTCCACCGAGAAAATCACCACCGCACGCGTGGGGGTCGTGTCTTTCTGATACCGGGTCTGCACATACGTGGTGAGCAGCGTCGCCAGCAGCGTAAGGTACAACAACGCCCCCACGGAATGCGTATTCAGGACGAAGTACGGCGTCTCGAACAGCGCGGTCACGGGAACGGCGAAGACGGTCGTTGCCGCCATCTGGATGAACAGCAGCTGCACCGCGGACATCTCTTTCGCGATCACATCCAGGTAGACAATGTAGACCGCGAAGAGAACCGCACAGACGAGCGTCAACGCGTCCCCCGCGTTCAGTCCCGCCCCTTCGGGCGAGGTCAGGAGCCAGAGCCCCGCCACAACGACCAGCACGCCGACCACGTTCCCCAGCTTCGGTGCGCGCCGCTCGATCACGAACTGCAGGAGGGGCACGAAGATCACCATCAAGCCCGTAATAAACGCGGATTTGGATGCGGTCGTGATCGTCAGACCTATGTTCTGGGCGACAAACCCGAGAAAGAGGAAGAGTGACAGGACCGACCCCTTGGTGATGCTCCCCTCGGGGAGCGGGAAGATACGCTTTCGGGCAAACAGCAGAAGCAGCGCCGCCCCGATCGCGAAACGAATGGCGACCATCAGGATGGGCGAGATGAATTCCATCCCGATCTTCACAATCGGGAACGTCCCGCCCCAAATCATCGTCATGGAGAGCAGAGCAATCTCTGCCCGGGTCTTCTGGGTCACGTTATGCCACGGGTTC